>DFAP01000014.1:32295-41439 GCA_002365855.1 Pelotomaculum sp. UBA3103
GCCTTTTAAGCCATTGTCCTCTCTAAACTCTTTTACCGCTTTTTCGGTGCCGTTTCCCCAGAAGCCGTCGGGATTCCACTTGAGGTATCCAAGCCTTTTTAAGGAGCGCTGCACTTCAAGGACATCCGGTCCAACATCACCCAGACTTAAGACGGTGGGGGAGGAGCCGGGCGCACCGAATGGCGTACCAATTATGGTTACTGGAGTCCCTTCAAGAACCTTCCCGTATATTTCCTCTACATCGCGGTTGAACATTCTAATGCAACCATGGCTGGCGTAACTGCCTATGCTGTGAGGGTTATTGGTGCCATGGATGCCGTACTGGCCGTAAGGTATATTCAAGCCCAGCCAGCGCGTCCCCATTACATCAGCGGGGTTTGTGTTCCTGGATCTTATCTCCCAGTTGCCGGCAGGGGTGGGTGTTTCATATTTTCCCATGGCTACAGGGTACTGCTTTATGGGTTCGCCGCTGCTGAATATGGTAAGGGTCAGCCTGTCCATATCGATGATAATACTGTTATATTCTGGTATGGGGGTTGCGGCTCCGGCTGTTCCCTTGATCCCGCTAAAAAGTAGCGACAGCAAAACGAGAGTTAAAAAGGTTGACTTGAAAGCTTTTATTATCATGCGTATAGTTTTTTACAGTCTGAATATTTTATACGGGTAAATATCGGGGAACACGTTTGCAAAATTATTATTACATCTTCAGAGCGTATTCCACGGCGTTCTTAAAGATGGCGTGACCGTGAGGCACTACATCACCGGGCATTCTTCGCCAGTTCGGGTGCTGGGTTTTTTCAACATAGCGCTCGGGGTGCGGCATCATGCCCATGATCCGGCCTGTCGCATCACAGATCCCGGCAATGGCGTTTAATGAACCGTTGGGGTTCGACGGGTACAGAACGGTTGGCTTGCAGTCCTGCCCAACATAACGGAATACCACCTGGCCGCGATCCTCAATTTCCTGTAAAGTAACAGGATCAGTGTAGAATTTGCCTTCCCCGTGGGCGACCTGTTTACTCATGATCATCCCTTCCAGCCTGCGGGTAAAAACGCAGTGCGTACTTTCCACCATCAGGTTTACCCATCTGCATTCAAAGTGACTGCTGTCGTTCACCATCAAAGTGGTTTTAATCCGTCCAAGCTCCCTGTAGGGCAGCAGACCAGTGCGAACCAGGACCTGGAAACCATTGCATATTCCGATGATCAGTTTGCCGGCTTCATTAAACTGGTTTAACTGCTCTTTTAGAAAAGAAGTCAGCTCCACTGCAAGGATCTTGCCCGAATGGACATCGTCACCGTAGGAAAAACCTCCGGGCAACGCCAGAATCTGAAATTGGGCTAAAATCTCCTGCCCGCTCCTGAGCTGGTTTACGTGGACCATTTGGCAGACGGCGCCCGCTTTTTCAAAAGCGTAGAAGGTCTCTTCATCGCAGTTGATCCCGTCAGTCCTGATCACGCACACGCGAGGTTTTTTCATTAGCGGAAAACCTCCTTCATCGGCTGCTGCCAGGCTTCCTTTAATTCCTCCAGGTTAATGCTGAAAAGAATTTCCCCTGACTGCTCGGCTGTTATAGCCTGCTTTTCTGATGTTGTGCCAATAACACTAAATGGTATAGTTCCAAATATTTCACCCGGCTCCGAACCGGCAGGCAGTTCAACCAGGAAACAGCCGGCAGTTTCGTTGAAAAAGAAGTTTTCGGCTTTAATGCCGCCGTCTATTTTTATATGAGCGCCGAAGCCACCACCGAAGCACATTTCAGCAAGTGATGCGGCAAGCCCTCCTTCACTGAGATCGTGGCAGGCAAGCAGTCGGCCATTGTGGATGGCGCTGTGTATGGTTTCAAAAATATTCATCAGGGAGTCCGGGTTGATTTTAGGCAGGTTATTTCCAATCGCACCCTGCAGTTCGTAATAAACCGATCCACCCATTTCTTCAATTTTGCGGTGTCCAACCAGAACGATCCGTGTGCCCGGCTGTTTAAAATCAGCTGAAACAGTCCGGGAAACATCCGGTATGCGCCCGAATGTCGAGATGCACAGAACGGGAGGTATTTTTATTACCGTTCCGTCCTTGCTCCGGTACGTGCTGGATAGGCTGTCCTTGCCGGATATAAATGGCATTCCCGTGGAACGGACAAAGTCAACACAGGCGTCTACAGAAAGATCAAGGGCACCCAGTAGTTCTTCATCAGGGAAGGGCCAGATAAAATTGTCTATGAGCATGGTGTCACGAGGGTTGGCGCCTGTGGCTACCGCATTGGAAACCGCTTCGGCGGCTGCCCAGATACTTCCGTAGTAAGGGTCGATCAGGTTCAGCACGGGGTTTAGACCGTGTGATATGATCATGCCATACGGCTTTCCAAGAATAGGGGCTAATACAACTGCATCATTGGGCCCGTCACCAGCGGCGCCTGAGAACGGCGGAAGCGCGCTTGTGCCCTGAACGCCGTGGTCGTAAAGCCTGACGATCGGCTCTTTTGAGCATACATTCAGGTGGCCCAGCACCCTTTTAAATAACCCCGTCCAGTCAATAGTCGTCACTGCGCCAGGCTCAGGAAACAGGGGCCTTTTCCATGACGCTTTCATCAAGCGCTGGGGAAGGCCGTGATGAAGAAAATCCATTTCCAGGTCCATTACTACAGTTTCTTCGTACGTGGCGGTAAATTTACCGTCACCAGTGAATTGGCCCAATAAGGTAGCTTCAACGTTATAACCCCGGCAAAGCTCAAGAAGGCTTTCCATATGTTCAGGCGCAACAGCCAGGACCATCCTTTCCTGGCTTTCAGACAGCAGTATTTCCCACGGTGAAAGCCCTGGGTATTTCAATGGAGCGCGGTCAAGCGCGATGCGCACACCTATCTCCGAGCCCATTTCTCCGGCTGCTGAGGCAAATCCACCAGCGCCGCAGTCTGTAATGGCTCTAATCATATTCCTGTCCCTGGCCGCCAATATGGCATCAAATGTGCGTTTCTCTTCAATCGGGTGGCCAATCTGGACAGCGCTGGAGTTTACCTCGATAGTCCTGTCGGTCATTTCGCCGCTTGAAAAAGTCGCCCCATGGATTCCGTCCCGGCCCGTCCGGCCGCCAAGAACCACAACCAGGTCCCCAACTTCAGGCCTGCCTTTGCGGCAGGATGAGGCCGGCAGAATGCCGTAAGATCCTACAATAACAGTAGGCTTGGCCCGGAAATCCGGGTGGAAGTGAACGGAGCCGTTATTTGTTGGAATACCCATGCGGTTCCCGTAATCCCTGACACCGGCTACCACGCGCCTTAACAGGTAATGAGGGTGAAGACAGCCGGGTGGTATATCCTCTTCGGGCGTTTCCGGTGGGGCAAAACAAAACATATCGGTGGAAGCCAGGACTTTGGCGCCCAGGCCTGTTCCTGCGGTGTCCCTGAATACGCCCCCGCTGCCGGTCATGGCGCCGCCGTAAGGTTCAATAGCAGAAGGGGAGTTGTGTGTCTCCACCTTGCCGCATAATGCCGAGCCATCATAAAACTCCATTACTCCGGAGTTGTCCACGAACGCAGAAAGCACCAGCGGGTTGCCGCTTTGCTCAGTTGCGTCCATCAGGCGTTTTAAGAGTGGATCCTTTTCTTTTCCATCCACTAACAGCCTGGCTTTAAATGTTTTATGCCCGCAGTGTTCGGACCAAGTTTGGGCAATAGTTTCGATTTCGCAGTCTGTAGGGTCTCTTTGAATGCGGCGAAAGTATTCCTGGACGACTTTCATCTCTTCGAGATTCAAGAAGAGCGTGTCCCTGCTCAGCTCAAGCAGCTGGTCATCAGTCATGCCGCGTACCGGAATAGTTTCGGTGGCGCCGGGCAGGCCCTGGATGATCAAAGTTGAAGGGCTTTCCTTTACCACATACTCCACGGTTGCGTTTACCAGCAGGCTGTTTACAATCCTGTCCGTGTCAGAACCGGTTATGTTCTCTCCGTAAAGCCCGTACTCCCAGGTTGAATCAGCAGCCTGAAGGTTTTTGATCCCGAGGTCAGACGCTGATTTTATTAATGATGCGGCTTCCGGGTTCATTACACCTGGTTTATAGGCTACTTCAAGAACGACGGCAGCATCAGTAATCACCGGCCCGTTGACCCGGTATGTTTGAAAAATGTCTTCGGCTATAAGGTTTTGAGCCAGGTAAAAGGCATCCTCTTCTGAAATGCCTTCAAATCGAAATACACGGGCGGTTCTGACCATTTCCACGCTTTTAATGCCCAGCGCGTGGTTGACCTCATATAGAACTTCTTCCCCCCTGCTGTCGGGGATGCCATCCTTTACGATAACCCGTACCTCTTGAATCATTTTGAAACCTCCTGTTCAAGTGGTCTCAGTAAATAAAATGTCGATTGATATATATGACAAGTACCTGCCATTTCCTGCCGCAGTAGCGTTAATAGTAGAAAAATAAAGAAACCGCTTGAAGATGCGGTCGCCTTTTTGCTCTGCGTCCAGACCCAATAAAATAAATTATAGGGTATGTTCCCGGGTATATTTAAGTGCGCCTGATCAATGTTGAGGCTCAGGCGCCTGTGCCGCGCCGCGTATTTTGCCTCTTTTATTATATATAACGGCGGTGATTTTGCAAAGCGAAGTTTCCTGCCAGTGAAAAAAGGAGTTAGTTGAATGCCTGGGAATACTTGCTTTTAGAGAAATGGTGCCATATAATTTTTAGATACAGATACCATAAAAATAATATGGGATATTTTCGGAGGTCCTAATGAAAAACGATCGGGAAAAGGAACTGAGGCTCCTGCCTTCCGTTGACGAAATGCTAAGAGACTCCAGGTTGTCGGACCTTATTGCCGAGTACCCGCGGAGTATGGTTCTAGAGGCAGTGAGGTCGGCTTTGGCAGAAGAGCGAGTATATATACTTTCTGGTGGCGGGCTGGAACAGGGTGACGAAAAAGAAGAGCGCTACATTAAAAGAATTTTATTAAAGACCGTTGATTATGTCCGGTGTTCAGCTCGTCCCAACCTCAGGCAGGTCATCAACGCTACCGGTGTTGTACTGCACACAAATCTGGGCCGGGCTCTCCTTAGTGAGCGTGCCAGGGCGGCGGTAAACGAGGTAGCTTCAGGCTACTCTAACCTGGAACTTGACCTCGAAACAGGCCGTAGAGGGTCAAGGTACGCTCCTCTTGAATTGCTGTTGACATCTCTGACCGGGGCGGAAGCTGCCCTGGTTGTAAACAACAATGCGGCCGCCGTTCTCCTCGCTCTCAGTACGCTGGCCAGGGGCAAGGGAGTAATTATCTCCAGAGGCCAGCTGGTTGAAATCGGTGGCTCTTTCCGGATTCCGGAAGTTATGGCCCAGAGCGGGGCGCATTTAGTTGAGGTCGGCGCTACAAATAAAACCCATCCGGATGATTACCGGAAGGCCGTAAGCAGTGAAACGGCACTGCTGCTGCATGTACACACAAGCAATTACCGGATCATAGGTTTTACCAGTGAGACAACTGTTGACGAGCTTGTGGAGATCGGGCGCAGTTACTCAATACCTGTCATGTCTGACCTCGGCAGCGGTTTCCTGGTGGACCTCAACAGCTTTGGGCTGCCCTGGGAACCGACCGTGCAGGAAGTTGTCGGCGCTGGTCCGGATGTAGTCACCTTCAGCGGAGACAAGCTTCTGGGCGGCCCTCAGGCTGGTATTATTGTCGGCAGGCGCCAGTACATTGAAAGAATGAAAAAGAACCCGTTGACCAGGGCTTTGCGCATTGACAAAATGACGGTTGCGGCGCTTGAGGCAACCCTGCGCGATTACCTGGACCAGGAAAAGGTTGTTAGCGAGGTGCCAACCCTCAGGATGCTTACCACGCCGGCTCACTTAATTGAAAAAAAAGCCGCTGAACTGGCGGGTCTCTTGCGAGGCGCTCTGGCTGAAATGGCTAAAATAAGCATTGAGAAAGGGTTTTCCACGGTGGGAGGAGGGGCCATGCCAACTGCTCAGCTCCCGACCACTCTTGTCGCTATAAGCCCTATCAATCTATCTGTGAACGAACTGCAGGCAGGGCTTCGCAGGGGTGAGCCTGCTGTGATCGGCAGGGTTAAGGAAGATCAACTGCTTCTCGACGTGCGTACGCTAAGGGATCGTGATCTGCGTACGCTGGCAGACGCGCTGGCAGGGGCTCTAAAGTAAAGGGGGGCGGTATGCTTGAAGCACCTCATTATCGGGACGGCCGGACATGTGGACCACGGGAAAACGGCACTGGTCAAAGCATTGACTGGTGTTGATACGGACCGGCTTAAGGAGGAAAAGGACAGGGGCATTTCCATTGAACTTGGTTTTGCCTATCTCAACCTGCCGGGAGGGCGCAGGGCAGGTATCGTAGACGTGCCCGGACACGAACGTTTTATAAAAAACATGCTAGCCGGGGCGGGGGGATTTGACCTCGTGCTGCTGGTAATTGCCGCCGATGAGGGTGTGATGCCCCAAACCCGGGAGCATCTTGATATCATTCAAATTTTGCAGGTTAATAAGGGTATTGTTGTCCTGACCAAGTCGGAGCTGGTAGATGAGGAATGGCTTGAGATGGTTACAGAGGATGTAAAGGATTTTCTTCAGGGCACCACCCTGGAAGAAGCACCCATTTTAAAGGTGTCGGCGGTAACCGGACAGGGTATTCCCGAACTTCTTGAACAAATTAATAATATGACTCAGGAGACTCTGTCCAGGTCTGGAACCGGTCCGTCCAGGCTCCCGGTGGACCGGGTATTTACAATAACGGGCTTCGGTACAGTGGTGACTGGAACGCTGCTGTCTGGAACAATTCGTGCGGGCGATGTGGTTGAAGTCCAGCCCCAGGGCCTGACTTCCAGGATACGCTCAATTCAGGTACACGGCAGTAAAGTGGAGCAAGCTGAAGCAGGGCAGAGGGTGGCGGTAAACCTGGCGGGTTTGGAGGTAGAACAGGTTGAACGCGGCAGTGTTGTTGCCGGACTGAAAAGCCTTACCCCTTCATACAGGTTGGACGTCCGGCTGCTGCTGCTCAGGAGTGCCGCCAGGTCTCTTAAAAACCGGGCCAGGGTGCGTTTTTACCTGGGAACTGCGGAAACTTTAGGCCGGGTAATTCTTCTTGATCGTGAAGAACTCGAGCCCGGCTCAATTATTTATGCCCAGATGGAACTGGAAGCACCGGCGGTTGCCTCCAAGGGGGACCGCTTTGTGATTCGTTCTTACTCACCGATGCAGACCATAGGCGGCGGAGCCGTAATAGATCCCCTGCCGAGGCGCAAGCACAAACGTTTTCGCAAGGAAGTGCTTCATGCTCTTGTTACGCGTGAAAAAGGTTCTCCGCCAGAACTGGTTGAACAGCACCTGCTGGCAAACCCCGGACTTCTCAGGACTGATGATGTCGCGGCAGGAACGGGCCTGCAGGTCTCAGACATAGAGGAAGCCGTGCAAATTTTAGAGGGGGAAGGCAAGGTAAAGCGCCTCAGCGATGAAGGAAAGAGCTTCCTTGTTTCGAATGAGATCTACCAGCGGTGGGCTAAGGAGATCAACAGCTTGTTGAGCAATTATCACCGTGATTTCCCCCTGCGTGAAGGCTTTCCCAAAGAAGAACTTCGCTCCAAAAAGTTTTCGACATTGACCAACAAGGTTCTGCAGCTTTTATTAATCGAATTTGAAAAAGACGGCCTCCTGAGGGTTCTGCCCCAGGCTGTTGCCCAAAAGACTTTTATGCCAGGGCCGGGCCCGGTAATGGAAAAAAAGATGTCAAAGATCCTTGGTATGCTAAAGGACGCTGCTTTCCTGCCTCCATCCTGGGGCGAGCTCTGCCGCAGCACGGATTTAAACGAGACGGAAGGCTCGGAGCTGCTCCAGTACCTTATCAGAACCGGGGAAATGGTAAAAGTGTCCGAAGACCTGTTTTTTCAAAAAGACGCTTTGAGGCAGGCCGTGGAAAAGGTGTCTGGATACTTGCAGGAAAAAGGAGAGATCTCGGTTGGGGAAATGCGTGATCTCCTCCAGACTTCACGCAAGTATGCGCTGCCTTTGATAGAGTATTTCGACCGGGAGAAAATAACGAGGCGGGTGGGGGATAAGCGCCTGCCAGGACGAGCCCTGGGATAATAATTTCAGAAACATAAGATTACCGCAGTTTTATTTTGTGGTTTAAGATTATAGAAAAAGTCTCCATTATGTCGACCCCGCTTGGCTACTGGTCAGCTGGTCTTAGCACTATGGATTTTGCATATTTAAATTTGCTGATAGTCTGTACCGTAGTTGTAAGCTGCGGTTTTTTTTGCTTTTTTGTGGGATAATATGCCCGGTTGCTGCAAGTGAGGGGGAAGGTTAATGGACTACGATGTAATAGTTGCGGGAGGCGGACCTGCCGGCGCTGTGGCGGCACGGGAATGCGCCAGGGCAGGTCTTGATACGCTGATACTGGAAAAAGAACACCTGCCCCGCATGAAGCTGTGCGCCGGTGGGATCACCGTGGCTGCCCTTAAACTGCTGGAGGTTCCTGTCCCACCCGAGATCGTAGAGGCGCGCTGCACCGGCTTTCGCACTTCTCACGGGTCTAAAAGCATAGAGCTGAATATGGGAAAAGAGTTTATAATCGTTGTATCCAGGGACAGTTTTGACCATTGGCTGGTGAAACTTGCTCAGAAGGCCGGAGCTGTGCTGAAGCAAGGGGAGAAGGTGACTTCAGTTGATGTCGGCAGGCAAAAAGTTACTGTCAGCACATTATCTTCAGTGTATTCCGGGAGGATCCTTATAGGTGCGGATGGAGTAAACAGTACGGTGTCTAAAATGGTCAGGAGTCCATTCAATAGAACCGACCTGGCTTTTTCCTTTTGCGCCGATGTACCCGCAGCCCAAAATGAAGACAGGGAGACCGTGGAAATATGTTATGGGCCAAAACCTTTAAGCTACGGCTGGATATTTCCAAAAAGAGGCTGTAATTCAATTGGTACGGGCGTGTGGCTTTCCAGCACAAATAATGTTAAGGCAGTTTTGGAGCATTTCCTGCGGGAAAGGGGACTGCAGGACATTGGGTTTAAAGGTCACAGCATTCCCCTGGGAGGGCCTTGCCGTACTACTGTGAGTGAACGCATTATTCTGGTGGGAGATGCCGCGGGGTTTACTGATCCTTTTACGGGTGAAGGTATCCGCTACGCTGTAGCCTC
>DFAP01000014.1:41765-41940 GCA_002365855.1 Pelotomaculum sp. UBA3103
CCTGGCTGCTGCGACGGTTGTTGATCTGATTTCTGCGGGGTTACCGCTAAACAAGAAAACTCTAAAGATATATGAGCGCAAATGTTACCGGGAGTTTGGAGCCGACTTAAAAAGCGCCATGCTGCTGGCCATAAGCTTTAAGCATTTCCCTAAAACGTTTTTCGGAGTATATTTT
>DFAP01000014.1:42278-43716 GCA_002365855.1 Pelotomaculum sp. UBA3103
CTGGAACTGTTGCAGGGGCGGTTAGGGTACCGTCAGCTGTGCAGTTGGCTGCTTTGGAACGCGCCTGGTTTGCTGCAGCAGTGGGCTTCATGCGGCATGGTCCGCTTACGAGGCTTAAACAGCCATTAACCGGTTCTCAACAAAATACACCCAGGACAAATGCGAGCGCCGCCGCATGGCCGGTTGATATGCAAATCATCCACTTTTCCCGGTAGGTTATGGATTGAATATCCAGAGCGTCGGTGCTGGCGGCGAGATATATGCAAATAGCAGCCGGGAAAACTGTTAGTAAAAAGACAGGATTTAAAAATATGCCTGCAGCCAGGCTTATAACTACCGCAAATAAATAATAAAACACAGGAACCAGCCTCGCAGCAGAGGGTCCCCACTTTTCACAAAATGCGGCCGGAGTAGTAATCTTGCGAGGACTGGCCTGAAGGTCGGCTGGAATGTCAGGCAGGTGGTGCTGCATGATCCAACCTACTGTCAGAATACCGTGCAGGATCCCGGCAGTCACGACTTCCCGGGTTAAACTGCCGGTAAAAATATAGAAGGAGCCTGCTGTGCAGGAAACAAAAGCTGGAAACATGGCCAGCCATTCCCCAAGAAAAGGCCGGTAGGCCAGTCTGAAGGGGGGCAGGGTATAGCTTAGGGCGGACCACGCCCCCACGAGCAGGAAAACCAAAACGAAGGGTCCTCTAAAACTGCTGAAATAGATACCCGCGCCTACAGCCAGAACCAGGCCGAAAAGACCGGCCAATAAGATGCTGCCCTCGTTGAGAAGACCTTCCTTGATTACACCAGATCCTCCCGAAAGAATGCCTTGGCTGCTCCTGTCTGTTCCGGAGCGCCAATCTTCAAGGTCATTACAGGCGTGAGCGGTAATTCCGTGAAGTATTGTCCCGGCCAGAATAATTATCCCAATATTCAAGCCGTTTAACCAACTATGTCCGGGGTAACCGGCCGCAAGCCCAATGCCCAGAATAAAAGCACTGGCGCTTGAAGCAAGAACAGGCATGATTCTTAACAGTCTCCATAACCCCAAAGCTTTTGGCTTTATCGAAATTAACAGGCTGTAACTGCTCATTACGAGTTCCTCTCGCCGGTCATTAATATCTTCTTGTAGTAATGAAATCCAACAACGAAAACAGGCTTTGACGAGCGTCATTTTCAGGGAGGGATGCCAGGGCGCGGCCTGCCATCCAGGCGCAGCGTCTCGCCAGTCTGTGTGTATATGAGAATGAGCCTGCCTTACAGAGTTCGCTGACAATAAATTCAACGGCGGTCGTGGGCAGCTCTTTTTTTTCGATTAGTACACAAATCTCTGTTTTCCTGGGGCTGTATTTCAGGGCGTGAATTACCGGTAGGGTAAGGACGCCATGCCTGAGATCCTGCGCTACAGGCTTGCCAAGGTTAAGCGCATCTCCTGTAAAATCAA
>DFAP01000018.1:0-11152 GCA_002365855.1 Pelotomaculum sp. UBA3103
GACGTGCTCCACCTGCTGGAGGATATCTTTGAGCCCGTCGGCGTGGGGTTCAAGTCCGTCACCGAAAGCTTCGATACCACCACCCCCTTCGGCAAGGCCGCCCTGGGCATGATGGCAGTCTTCGCCCAACTGGAGCGGGAAACCATCGTGGAGCGGGTCCGCATGGCGAAAAAGGAAAGCGCCAGGCAGGGACGCTTTATGGGCGGGCCGGCGCCGTTTGGCTACCGGTACAACTCCGGCTCCAAGAAGCTGGAAATAGATGAAGTCCAGGTGCAGAACGTCAGGTGGATTTATGACCGCTACCTTTCGGGAAAAACTGGCTACGGTTACATCGCTGAAGAACTGGAGCGCAATGGCGTGCCCGGCCCAACGGATGGAAGGTGGAACAAGACAAGCGTGCGGAAAATCCTGACCAACCCGGTTTACGCCGGCCTGATCAGCCATAAAGATAGTGTTTACCAGGGCAGGCACGAGGCGATAATCAGCCCCGGTAAGTGGCAGGAGGCGCAGGTTTTAATTAAAAGCAAAGGGTCTGTCCGCGCAACTGCGGGGGTGCACACCGGGCTTTTACCGGGAATTATCTGGTGCGGTGAATGCGGAGCTCGAATGAGGGTTAAAAACGTCTGGCAGAATTACCCCAAACTTAATCCTAAAAAAGTCACTAGGTATTATGTCTGTTACAGCCAGGATAAAACCGGCAGTAACCATATGGTACGTGACCCGAACTGCAGGTGCGGCTACAAGCATGCTGACGAAATTGAAAATGAGGTTATCAAGCAACTGTACCGTTACAGTTATGACCAAAACCTTCTTCGTCAGATTGTCGATGAAACATTATCTGCAACAACCGATAAAAAAACCTTCATCCGGGGGATCGGCCAGGCCAGGAAAGACCTCTCCTCGATTGATAAGAAGCTTGAAAAATGGTATGACGCCTTTGAAAAAGGAGCGGTCGAGCCGGATGAGCTTTTTGATAGAGTAAAAGAACTACGGAAAAGAAAAGCTTTTCTTCAAAACCAGATTACTGAGATGGAAAACCAGCTCAAGGAAGAAAATGAGCGCCGGACCAACGCGGAAGAAATGATGGAGATCCTGCAAAACTTTCCCCGTATCTGGGAAAACGCCACCGGCGATGAGCGCCGGGAGATTGTCACCAATACTGTAAAGGCAGTTAAAATCCGCAGTAATAACCGGGTGGAAGTGGAATTTAACCTGTAGTTTTAATTCACTATTTTTTGGGAGCCGATGTTGGATAACCCACTCCCCGGGCAAGCTGGTAATTGATATATTGATTTAGGCTGATGTTTTCTTCCCTGGCTTTTTCTGATAACACCCTGTGCAGGGATTTTGGCATGCGGATCCTGAGCTGGCCGGAAAAATCACCGGTTAAAGGCTCCGGTACCGGGCGCCCCAGTTCCAAACAAGTTTCAAACCAGCATTTTTTTGCGTCGTTGATATTAAATATAGCTTCCTCAGGCGTTTCACCATCGGATATACAGCCTGGAAGCAGCGGTATTTCAGCAAACCAGCCGCCTCCTTCCTCACTGGTGAGCTTTCTTAGTTTGATTTCATAATTTAAGTTCAGGTAATAATTTAAATCTTTCACAGTTTTTCTTCCCCTCCTTTTAAGCTTTCAATCATATTCAGGGCAAGCCTTACATAAATCGCCTTGACAGGCCTGGCTCTTGGGATTGAGATTATGTCAAGAAGTTCCCGATGGTAGTAAACATAATGGCTGGAACCCTTGCCCGGCTGCCTGCATTTAAAGCCGTACTGCTTAAGCACCTTGTCCAGTTCATTAAAGTCAACGTCTTTTGGATTGCGTGCTATTTTAGCATATAGCTTGTTGAATTTGGTCAACAAAACCACCGCCCGTACTTATGGTATCATATATGGAACCACCTATCAAGAGGACGATCATTTTAGGACTGAAAACCAGCTATTAGGAATTTTTGGAATAACATTATCATAAACCTTTACTCATGATAACATTAAGGTTAAAAATTATATTGATGAACTCATGAGCATTACTTCTCATATCAACAGATAAGCAACGCTAAAGGGCTGCTTACTGATATAGGCACTGAAGAGCTGGCCCATTGGGAGATAGTGGCCACGATGATTTACAAGCTGGTGAAGGACGTGCCGGCGAAACAGCTGCGGGCTGCAGGCTTGGGAGAGCATTTTGCGCAGCATGACCGGGCGGTTTACCCGGCAGACGCCGCCGGGGTACCCTGGACGGCAGCCTATATCCAGGCTACCGGGGACCCCGTCACCGACCTGACCGAGGATATGGCCGCTGAACAAAAAGCCAGGACCACCTATGAGCACTTGATCCAGCTCACCGACGATGCCGGCGTCAAAGATACCTTGAGGTTTTTAAGGGAGAGGGAAGTTGTCCACTTCCAACGCTTCGGAGAGGCTCTGAACGATGTGCAGGCCCTGCTCGCGTCAAAGAAGCTTTATTAAAACCTTCAAATCATGCTTTGATATCGTGGCAAGGACCCCGGCGCTGCAAATGCGCCAGGGTCTTTATCATGTACCTGTCGCACAGGGTCGCACAGGGGTACGGTTCTCGTGTGCGCGTACAGTTCTTTTATCATGAGAGGTACATGTAATGGAAACCGCGGTTGGTGTTCGTTCAAATGCTGTTCCAATCCCTTCTCATTAGCGCCAGGATCACCTGATCACGGAAGTCCCCCTGGGTAAATTCGAAGGGTAAAACGAGCGGTTTCCAGATCCAATAACCGGTTCACAATGTTTCCTCATTCGTATTAAAGTTTAAAAGAGGGTTCTTTGGCCAAAGATGCGATTAGCTCCTTTGCAAGTTCTTCACCTTCAGGTTCCCCGCTGATAACGAGCCATACCGAGCCTTCCGCCCCACAGACACCACCCCCCGCTACAAGTTCAGCGGTTGCGCCGGTAAGGATGGAAATAGCCTCGATTTCACTGACGACCTCCCCCGGAACCGGCAGCAGCCTTGCCCCGTGAGCACCCGGCGTATTTAGTTTTGTTGCCAGCTCATCAAGACTGCCTGAAATGCGCTTCTCCAATCCAACCGGTAAAAGCAGGCGCACCCGCCTACCGGCAACAGCCTGCATCGAAGCTCCTATTGTGCCGCCCCGGCGATCACCGATGAGAATAGCGGCCCGCCTGTGCGACAGGTCTAAAGAATTTGCGCCTTTCAAGATAACGTCGCCTTCCTTCAGATCGTCAACGATATCGAAGATGGTTTTTCCCTGCTGCCATTCGCCCTTAACAATTACCACATCACCGGGAAATCCTGTTTCATCCGGAAGCCTGCCCGTTTCAGTCGCGGGCATGTGGGGAGGAAGTGTTATGCCGCGAAAAAACCGCCGCCGGCTAAATCCTTTTGATTGACCGGCCAGCGCCAGTACCTCCTCGGCAACGTAGCCGTTTGTGGTTCCCGCGATAATGACAATAGTCCCGGACCGGAGAGCCGCCTGCACAGCGGGATGGGCCGCCACTGCCCTGGCGATCAGCCTCTTGCCCGCCGCTGGTGTGAGAACAACCTGAAACATGCTCTTCCCCTCTTCCTTTTCAAAAAATGACTGGCTTAAATCTATATAACTCGGGTTCCTGTCTTGTGATATTCACTAAATCCTGTCGAAACTGAGCCTGATGATCAGAATCTGTTCCTCTAAGCAAAATAATGCACGCATATTAACTCGCCTCTTTAGAATAATCATCCCACCAACGGTTTCCTGCCTTCTACTATTGCTACTACTCCACCACATAAGTTTAGATAACGAGTTTCAATTAATCCGGCTTTTGCAAATATGCCGGCCAACTCTTTTTGATGCACAAAAGCCTTTGCAGAATCATGGAAATAATCGTAAGCCTTTTTATTGCCGGAGAACAGCTTCCCCATAGCAGGAATCACCCTGTTAAAACACAGCCAGTATATTTCCTTGAAGACCGGTGTCATTGGCTGAGCCATGTCAAGTGATATTACCTTTCCTCCCGGTTTAACAACACGTACCATTTCCTGAACTGCTTTAAAAATATCAGGAACATTGCGCAATCCCCATCCCACGGTTGCACAATCAAACACATTGTTCTCAAACGGCAAGTCCATGGCATCTCCCTGAATAAACTGTATGCTTTCCTTAAATTCAAAGTCCCTTATGTTTTGCCAGGCGACATCTATCATGTTCTCTGAAAAGTCAAGCCCTGTTATTCTTCCCGCTGATCCTGCCGCCCGTGCCTGCTCCATCGTCAGCATCCCAGTTCCGCAGCAGACATCCAGCCCTATTCCGCCTTCTTTGAGTTCAGAGCGTTTAACCACCAGCCTCCGCCAGGACTTATCCAAACCAAACGTAATAAGTTTATTAATCAAATCGTAATCCTTGGCTATAGAATTAAACGTCTCTTGAACGTACTTCGCCTTACTCTCTTTATCGGGTAAATAAGCCAAAAAGATGCCCTCCAGTTGTCGCGGCCTCATTATTTATAAAAATAGTTTTATATCTATTTTATCTTCCCATAAGAAGAAAAGACAGTTACGGTCAATCGAATTTTTTACTTTTTAACAACATTACCCAGGAGTTCATAACACCCAAAAGACCACTCAAATCTGCCGCTTGAAACATATTGATAGTAGCTATCTTCCTTTTAGTTTAACGACCTGTCCTCGCTATAGTTCTCATACATTACTGTATCCTCAAGCGGTTTTCTCTCGGTTTTATGGCGGTCAGGGCTCAAAAAGCCCTTGGCAGGATAACCTAAGATAAGTAATGCAGTTGGCTCAATGTATTCGGGTATGTTAAATTCTTTTTTTATAATTTTTGGATCAAACAATCCCACCATTACGCTTCCAATATTCAATTCCCTTGCAGCCAGCATTATGTGGTCACAAATAATACCAATATCTAAATCACCCGAACATTTCTCGTCAAAGGGCCGTATTAAAGGATTCCTTTTATCCTGACATACAATAAGGATACATTGAGAACCGAAAGTTTGATATGCTTTTTGAACTCTGAGAATATTATCCGGCTGTTGAACAATAATAATACGCTGTGGTTGCTTATTGCAAGCGGTTGGCGCCACACGTCCGGCAGATAAAATCCGGTCAAGATCATCTTTGTCTATTTTTTTATCTGTAAACCCTCGTGTAGTACACCGTTGTTTTGCTAATTCTAAAAAATCCATCTTGAAATTCCTCCGTGCGCAAAATATCTTTCCTCTTATAGTTTCTTCTTTTATAACTTGCTCAATCCGCACCGGGACGGCACAGCATGTTTTCCCTTTTCGATAATAAAATATGCAATTCCTGCATATTAAAAATTAGCCACTCTTCTTCTTAAAATGGCTATTTCTGACAAGCCAATGACTATTGCCCGCTCAATGGTTTCCTACATCTTTTCATCCAAGAATATAGTTCGTTTATTAAGAAAAAATATAAATGTAATATTTCATATTCTCCAAAGGGGTAAGTTATTTGAACCCATATATGCTTTATTTCAATGAGATAGACAGCGCCCTTTTGCCTGATGTCGGGGGAAAAGGCGCCAACCTGGGAGAAATGAGCAAGGCCGGATTTCCCGTGCCCCGGGGATTTTGTATTACAACAAGCGCTTACAAGGAGTTCACCGTGGCAAGCCATGAGATGAATGAACTGCTGGATTTGCTGGATAAGCTGCGGCCGGATCAACTGGATGAAATCAGCAGGCTGGGCCAACGGATCCGGAACCACCTGGAGTCCGTTGCCATACCCGAAATGGTTAAATCAGCGATCATCGAAGGGTGGCAGAAGTTGGGGGAAGATCGGGAATACGCCGTCCGGTCCAGTGCCACAGCGGAAGATTTGCCGACGGCATCTTTTGCCGGCCAGCAGGAGACCTACTTGAATGTGAAAGGCACGGATCAATTGCTGCAGGCCGTGCGGAAATGCTGGGCTTCGCTGTTTACCGACCGGTCCATTGTCTATCGCGCCAGAAACGGTTTTGCCCACCGGGCGGTATTTTTATCGGTGGTGGTGCAGCGGATGGTTTTTCCCGAAGTGTCGGGAATTATGTTTACGGCCGATCCGGTAACCGGCAACCGCAGGACCGTGTCCATTGACGCGAGTTTCGGCCTGGGGGAAGCGCTGGTCTCCGGCATCGTCTCGGCCGATTTATACCAGGTCAAATCAGATAAATTGACCAAAAAGCAGATCGCCAAAAAAGAAGTCGCCATCTATGCCAGGCCGGAGGGCGGCACAGACAAAGTAAAGCTTACTGGCGACAGGCAGACGGCGCCGTCTTTGTCTGACGAACAGGCGGTCAGGCTGGCCCGGATGGGACGGAGCATAGAAAAACATTTCGGCTGCCCGCAGGATATTGAGTGGTGCCTGGCTGACGGCGAAATATTCATTTTGCAGAGCCGGCCGGTTACCACCCTCTACCCCGTTCCGCCGGCAGAAACCGGTGATCAGGTCCGTCTTTTCCTGTCATTCGGTCATGTGCAGATGATGACTGAAGCCATAAAGCCCCTGGGGATATCGGTGCTGAGGACTTTTATCCCTCTGGGCAAAAGTTCGCCGCTGGGAGAGAGCGACTTCCTGGTGGAAGCCGGCGGAAGACTGTATTCTGACGTGATCACCCGGCTGCTGGAGTATCCACAGTTAAGGAAACAGCTGCCCAAATTACTGCTCAACGTGGATGAATTATTCAGCCGGGCGGTGCGGGAATTCGTGGAGAGAGAAGAGTTTCAAACAGCAGCGCGCCCCGGCAAAAGAATAAAGTTCACTTTGGTAAGAAAAGCCTTTCCGACGGTGTTCTCTATTCTAAAAAATATCCTGTACCGTGAGAACGACCAGGCCATTGATATGATGAACCAGTTCATCACCGAAAAAGTCGATAAAAACAGAAAATTACTTCTGGAAGTGTCCGGCCCGGACAGGATCACGCGGATTCAGGAAATGCTGCACACCATACTGCCGATGGCTATTGCGAAGATTGCCCAATATTTACCGACCGCGATTATCACATACAAGCTCATTGAAAACCTATCCCGCAGGTGGCTGGGCGACACGGCCGAGTTGGGCGGCATCAGCAAGTCCCCGCCGGGTAATGTGACGACTGAAATGGGGCTGGCGCTGGGGGATATGGCCGACGAGGTGCGAGACCATCCGGCTGTGATCAAATACCTGGTAAAGGCGTCTGACGATACGTTTTTTGAGGACCTGAAGGCTGTTCCCGGCGGTGAAAAAGTCCTGCCTGTTTTCCTGGGTTTCTTCGACCGGTATGGGATGCGGGGGACGGGGGAAATAGATGTAACCCGGCCGCACTGGCAAGAGGTCCCGACCCAGCTGGTCCCCGCTATTCTTGGTCACATCAGAGGCGTTAGGCCCGGGCAGCACCGCCTTGATTTCCTGGCAGGCAAAAAGGAGGCCGAATTTGCCGCCTGCAGGCTGGTGGATCGTCTGCGGAAAAAGCCCCTGGGCTTCTTTAAAGCCATGGTCATGCGGCGGCTGATCAAGGTCCACCGCTCCTTGATCGGGATCAGGGAACACCCCAAATATTTCATTGTGCAGAATTTCGATCTGATCAAGCAGGCCATCTTGCAGGAGGGCGCCGGGCTGGCCGCCGATGGAATCCTTGAGCATCCGGAAGAAGTATTCTGGTTGTCACTGCGGGAAATCAAGGAAGTGATAGAAACGCAGCGTTTGGACCGCGATATGATCACCAGGCGCAAAGAAAAATTCCAGCGCGATGAAAAGCTGACCCCTCCCCGGGCCATAACCAGCGAGGGAGAAATCATTACCGCCAAACCAGGAGCCCACGTGCCACCGGGGGCGCTGGCCGGGAGCCCGGTGTCGGCCGGAACAGTCGAGGGCCGCGCCCGGGTGATACTAAAATTAGGAGAGGCTAAGATGGATAAGGGTGATATACTGGTGGCGCCTTACACCGACCCGGGTTGGACACCGTTATTCCCGCTGGCGGCCGGCCTGGTGACAGAAGTCGGCGGCCTCATGACCCACGGCGCGGTGGTGGCCCGTGAATACGGCCTTCCAGCAGTGGTAGGCGTAGAAAACGCGACCCACAAAATCCGGGACGGTCAGAAGATACGAGTGGATGGTACTCAGGGGTTTGTGGAAATTCTTAAGTAAAAAAAGGAACAAGCGGGTTTTTCTTATAGCTGCGAAACTGGTGAAATAAACAGGATCGAAGCTTTTATTTTTGATACGGGAGGAAAATATCAGAGCACTGGAAGACAGGGTAAAAGCTCCCTGACCCGTCTAAAGGCGGGCGATTAAAGATTTATTAATATCTATGCTTAAAACGTTTATCTGCCTGTATCCCGCCGCGGGAACCCAGTATTTGAGACCAAACCATTCCTTTAATAAATTCTCGCTGGCTTATTCCGTCGTCAAACAGTTCCGGGCCGTCACAGCGCCCGTAAAGCTCCTGGAGGGAGTCAATATTTTTGCCACGACCGGCACGGCGCTCCCCGGCTGGTTTTACCTGTCTTCCTTTATGTCCGGAATCATTGCTGACTGTAGTTAACTCACCGCCACGACTGGCCGGATATTCCGGCAAGTTCAACCCCGGCCCGCTTTCGCCCGGCTCGCCTGCAGGAGTACTTTCAAGAAACAGGTCCTCCGAGTTGAAGGGCAACTCATCCAGGAACGCATCAGATTTGCCCCGGGATTCGTAACGCTTCATCAGGAGCCTGACACTCCTTAAGATAATTATCCCCATAAGAACAAGCCAAATATATTTCACAGCAACACGCCCTTAGCATTACTTTTTATCTGTCAGGCAGTACTGGACCGCTTTCTCCCTTGCCCTGGCCCATCTTTGAAAGCGAGTCGCGCATGTGGGTGTCCGCCAGAATGTTTTTCAGATTGTAATAATCCATTACTCCAAGATTACCCTGGCGCAGGGCATCGGCCATAGCCAGAGGTACTTGAGCCTCTGCCTCAACCACCTTGGCACGCATTTCCTGAACGGACGCTTTCATCTCCTGCTCCCTGGCCACCGCCATGGCTCTTCGTTCCTCCGCCTTGGCCTGGGCAATCTGCTTGTCCGCCTCAGCCTGGTCGGTTTGCAGCTGCGCCCCGATATTTCGCCCAACGTCCACATCAGCGATATCAATTGACAGAATCTCAAAGGCCGTTCCGGCGTCAAGCCCCTTGCTCAAGACAGTCCGGGAAATCAAGTCGGGATTTTCCAGTACGTGCTTGTGGCTTTCCGCGCTTCCCACGGTTGTAACCACGCCCTCACCAACCCTGGCCAGAATAGTTTCTTCGCCTGCGCCGCCAACTAAACGTTCGATATTGGCCCGTACGGTCACCCTGGCGATAACTTTTACCTCTATGCCGTCTTTGGCCACCGCTGATATTAACGGAGTCTCGATCACCTTGGGATTCACGCTCATCTGCACAGCCTGAAAGACTTCCCTGCCGGCCAGGTCGATAGCCGCCGCCCGCTCGAAAAGCAGTGGTATAGCCGCCCGCTCCGCGGCAATTAAAGCGTTGACTACCCTGTCCACATTGCCTCCGGCCAGGTAATGCGCTTCAAGCTGGTTTACGCTGATATTAAGGCCGGCCTTGTCGGATTTAATCAGCGGGTTGACGATCCTGGTTGGCGGCACCCTCCGTAAGCGCATGCCGATAAGGGTAATTATGCCCACCCTAACCCCGGCCGCCAGGGCTGAAATCCATAAGCCAACAGGAACAAAGCTAAAAATTACAACAACACCGATCAAAATTAAAAAAACGAGTAATAGAGTTGCAATAGATCCGGCGCCCATATTCATCACTCCTTCAAATATTTATCAGTCAGATTATTCAACCACAGCTATCTCCTTCACCACAACCCGCGAGCCCTCCACCTTGATCACCTTGACCCGCATACCGGTATGGATAAATTCTCCTTCAGTCACCACATCCAGGCGATGTCCTTCTATCTCCGCTGAACCTGACGGTCTGAGAGGGGTCAGGGCAATACCTTCCTTTTCGGTAAAAAGGCTTAATCCCGGCGTGGGAGCAACATATCCCTCTTTACTATTTTGCTTGTTTTGCAGGGTTAACTTGTACCACATGTTATAGCGGGACATCATCCGCAGCCCCAGAACCAAAATAACGATAGTGGCTACGAGAGCCAGAACAAGGGCCGCCGTTGCCTGAGTAACATCCACCGCTAGCAATAATACCCCCCAGCCCACTAGGATGATCCCAACGATGCCGGACACACCAAAACCGGGAAAAACGATAGCTTCCAGCACAAATGCTATAACTCCTAATAATAACGCAAGAAAGGCCAGCCAATTGACTAATTCTGGGGACATGGTTTTCTATCACCTCCTAGCACAGGGGGACGGTTCTCGTGTGCGCGTAGCACAGGTAGTACAGGTAGTACAAGAAACGGTTATCATGTACGAGATAAGCGGCTTCTAAAGATATAATTCTTGACATCGTATGCGATAAGTTTGGAGTCCAAATATCCCTCCCGCACAAATTCAAGTCCGGCTTTTTTCGCTTCTTGAATTACGTATTCTTTTGTATATAGATAAACCGTCCTCTTAAGCTTTCTGCCATCCACCTCAAGACAACTCATTTTATCACTTATTCCCTCACCGTCAACTATTATGATTGCGACATGACCATTCCCGGTCAGAATACCTCCTATGTTTTTAAGGACCTTGAGAAAATCCTCAGGTGCAAGATGCGGCAGCGATCCACTGGCGAATACACCGTCAAACCTGCCAAATCTCTCGTCAAGATCCCGAAAATCCACTACTTCAAACCTGCATTGCGGACATCTCTCCCGGGCTATGCGAATACATTCCTCACTAAAATCAACCCCAACAACGTTAGCCCCCGTTTCAGCGATCCGCATGCTTTCATATCCGGGGCCACAACCCAAGTCGAGTATTCTCGGATTTGCAGGAAGCATAGATACAAAATCCAATATCGTGGGCTTTAATATCTCTTCCTTATACCATTCATCCGCTGTTTTTTTCGCTGTCAGATCATAAAAAAGCTTAATTTCGTTGTCCATGATTTAACTCCAGGGTTATTATACCACAGCCAGTGCCAGCGTCTGGGGACGCAGACCACAAGACCACAGGGACCACAGTACAGGGACCACAGGGACGGTTCTTCTGGTATAAGCAGAAGTATTGTTTTAAAATCATAGCT
>DFAP01000018.1:11498-11685 GCA_002365855.1 Pelotomaculum sp. UBA3103
ACAGGAACCGTCCCTGTGGTTTTGTTGACTGCCGGCATTGAGAGAGGCCCTGTGATAAAGCATCCCACGCTTTTTCATCCGCTCCCAGGTCTGCTTTTTACAGGGATAGGGGACAGACCACAGGGACGGTTCTTCTGGTATAAGCAGATGTATTGTTTTAAAATCATAGCTTGTGATAGTTCTTGCG
>DFAP01000144.1 GCA_002365855.1 Pelotomaculum sp. UBA3103
CTATTCAGCAAGCCCTAATTATATCTTTCTCCGCTTGAACGGAACCTGTTTGAAGACCATAGAATAATCGTGAAACGAAGTTTATCAGATTACTATAACATAAAAGTTTTCAAACGGAGTGTTTAGATATGAAAAACCGCAATGGCCCGGATGAGATGCTCATCTCTCTAATAACCGATATGGAAGCTCAAATTGACTGGCTGAAAAGCTGCCAGATCTTATGCCCCGGAAGTGCCGCCGACGGGGCTATTACCAGGTACCCGAACCAGGGCTGGGTTACACCGTACTTCGCAAATTTTGCTGCCGCCGCCCTGCTTGAAGAACCTTCCTCCCTGCCCCTTGTAGAAAGATACCTGGACTGGTACCTGCGCAATTTAGAAAAGAACGGTACGATCCTGGACTACTATTATGATGAATTACTTCAGCCCGAAACCGCAACCCCTGATTCTGAGGACGCCTACGCCGGCACATACCTTTCCCTCGCCGCCCAATACCATAATAAATCCGGAAACACCGGCTGGGTCAAAAGGAACTTACCCGGACTTAAAAAAGTGGCCCGGTCTATTATCCCGCTTATGGACCGTGACGGTCTGACCTTTGCCCTGGCCGGCTACAGGGTAAAGTACCTTATGGACAATTGTGAGGTTTACCGCGGGCTGGACGACTTCACATCTCTCCTGACTAACCTCGGAGACGGTGATACCCTGTATTTCAGAAAAAAGACCAGGGTCATGGCCAACGGGATTGAAAGATACCTGTGGAACCTGCGGGCATCATGTTATTATCCCAGTAAAACCGGCTGGCTGAAACCACGGGTCAATCTAAAAAATTTTTATCCCGATGCATCCTGTCAGATATTCCCAGTGCTCTATGGCTTAATTAAACCCGATTCAAACAGGGGCGCCCGCCTCTACAAGTCCTTCAACGCCAACCAGAAAGACTGGGTTTCTATTAAACCGCCCGACTATCCCTGGATGATTCTCGGCTATTACGCCTGTCTGCACGACGATTACAAGAGAGCGTATGATAAGGTGCGCTATGTCCGGGAAGCATATATCAGCAGGACCTCCTCAAACTGGTTCTGCGCGGAAGCCGCCTTTTTTGTCCTAACTTGCTCCCGGCTGCTTCAAAATAGAGAAAAGTGGTTAACCCAGCACTCAATGTCATATTGACACTTTAAATACATTTATACTTAACGTAAAGTGTTCAACACTAAGGGGCAAGATGCATTTGAATGCCGGGTTGGCGAGGACTTTTAGACCATAATATGTTAAAATCTTAGCATATCAGGTGCAAGGGGATAAACGCATGAATTACGCTAATCACGTTAATACTGCGGCCGGCCTGGCCCGTGCAGCGGGAGAGCTCATCAAAAGCCATTTTAGAGGTGATTTTAAAAAGGGCTGCAAGTCCTGTCCATCCGATCATGTAACAGAGATAGACTGTGAAGCGGAGGCTCTGATCACAAATGGCCTGCTCGCCAAATTCCCGGATCACATTGTCATTGGGGAGGAAGACGGACAGGCAAATGAGCACGCGCAGGACGGCTTTACCTGGTATGTGGATCCGCTTGACGGCACTACTAATTTTGTATATGGCATCCCCTTCTGCAGCGTCTCTATCGGGCTTTCATACAGTGGAAGGATGGTTGCCGGAGTGGTATACGACCCCTTCCACGATGAGTGTTTCAGCGCAAGTAAAGGCGGCGGGGCTTTCCTTAACGGAAGCTCAATAAGAGTTGACCCATCCAGAAGCAGGCTGTCAGATGCCCTGCTGGTAACCGGTTACCCCGCTGATAAAGAATTCAGCAAGCGGCTTTTGAAAATTGACTACTATAATGTCATCCACCGGTGCTCCAACTTGAGGGCGCTTGGCTCCGCTGCCCTGGAACTGGCTTATGTGGCATGCGGGCGGTTGACCGGTTTTTGGGAGAACCCATTAATGCCCTGGGATGTGGCTGCCGGCTCACTTCTGGTTGAAGAGGCGGGAGGCATGGTCACCGGCATTGATGGTAACCATCTGAAACTTAAAAAACATCTTTCTATTGTCGCCTCCAACACGTTGATCCACGGGGAACTAATACAAGCCCTAACCAGAGAGCATACTAATTAAATAATAGAGATGACTATTTATAATAATAGTAAATATACTTTTTAACTGGTGGTGGGGAACATAACAGATCACAGAGTCCAGCCGGAAATGCCGGCAGCAATTATCGGAAACTCAAAAATGCTGGCCTCTCTCAGAGATAACGGTGAAATCTACAGGCTTTTTTGGCCCAACATTGATTACGGGCAGCACCTCGGCCGCTTTTGGCCGGGAATCAGAATAACCCAGCCCGGGCAGCAGGATTTTACCAAATGGTTCCATTTTAATGTATGGGAGTCCTCTCAGCGCTATTTGGAAGACACTAATATCCTTGAGACTAACCTGTCCAGCCTCTCTCATCGCCTCAAAGTGCTCCAGAGCGACTTTGTCCTGCCCCACCTGGACATCCTGACCAGATACTATGAACTGAAAAACGAGGGGGAAAAAAGTGAAAACGTTACTTTCTTTCTCTACTGTACCTTCGAAATTGAAGATTCCACCCTGTATGATGGAGCTTATGTAGACTTTTTAAGCAATTCCCTGGTTTTTTACCGCAGAAATATATACCTGGCCATCGCAGGTTCCGGATATCCACTGGCCGGCTACCAGTGCGGCAGGAAGGGCGCGCCTTCGGATCCTTTTCAGGATGCGTCCAGGGGAGCATTATGGGGCACCCGGGACAATATCCTGCAGAGCGCTGGGAGCATGGCCTGGGACATGGGCGAGCTCAAGCCCGGTGAGACAAAAGACTTTAGTCTTTACCTTGCGGCAGGCAATGAGGAGGAGCAGGTGAGATCCCTGCTGGCCGAAGCATCCTCCAGGAAAGGCGAACAGTGGCTGGAAGACACCAGACAGTACTGGAAGGGCTGGCTTGAAACGGGCAAAAATCTGTCCGCAGAATCCGGAAACCCTGTTTACAGAAGATCCCTTCTGGCAATGAAGCTGATGACAAACAAGGAAACCGGCGCTTCCATCGCGGCGCCGGAGTTTGACCCGTGCTATTTGGCCAGCGGCGGCTACGGTTACTGCTGGCCGCGGGACTCAGTGTATATAACAGCGGCTCTGGATGAGTCGGGGTATCATAGCCTGGCTAGACAGTTTTACCTATTTGCAAAATCGGTCCAGGATCATGACGGAAGCTGGCAGCAGAGATATTTTACTGACGGCGCAGTTGCCCCCGGCTGGGGTAAGCAAATTGACCAGGTAGGGTCGGTACTTTGGGGCTACAGACACCATTACAGTCTTACCTCAAACAATAATTTTCTGGAACAGGTTTGGCCTTCTCTGGCAGCCGGAGCCGATTATCTTGTCAACAGCATATCAGATAACGGACTTCCCATAAGCAGTTTTGATCCCTGGGAAGACGAGCTGGCCCAGGGTACATACTCAGCCGCGGCAGTATTCGCGGGCTTAAAAGCCTGCTCTGACATGGCGTTAATTAAGGGAAATAAAAACGATTCGGAGCGGTGGCTGACAGTATCAAACACGGTCAGGGAAGCTATTTTGAAAAATCAGTGGTCTGAAGTTAACGGCTGTTTTATACGAGGCATCAACCGTAAAGTATACAAGGATACCCACGATTACGCTATGAGCAGGGGCGAAAAGGCCTTTACAGAAACAGACCCCAGCGGCCTATACCAGACCCACTGGGTTGGCGATGATGGGCGTGTAGACGCGGCCCTGCTGGGGCTGGCTTTCCCCTTTGCGGTACTCACCCCGTCTGACGACAGGATGAAGGCAACCGTCCATGCTATTGAGAACAGGCTGTGGAATCATGGGGTGGGTGGATTACGCCGCTACGAAGGTGATTGTTACAGGGGTGGCAACCCCTGGCTGATCACGACTTTATGGCTTGCCATATACCACTGCATAGCCGGGAACCGGGGCCGCGCTGAGGAGCTCTACCGCTGGTGCCTTGAGCAGGCCAACCAGCATAAACTGCTTCCTGAACAGGTCGATAAAAACCAGGGGGGACCTGCCTGGGTAATGCCTCTGAACTGGTCCCACGCCATGTTCGTGCTTGCTCACCTGGCGCTTAATAATAAGCTAAGTATAATCCGCTAAAAAGGCGGATTTATTTTTTCCTTGTTTAAAACAGCTTTGAATTTCTAACCATTTAATTATATAATTTGTTAAATAAATGAAAATTAATTTTTCCTGGATTAATAACAGAATATCCCACTGAAATGTACAACCGGAGTCAGCAGACAGGATAAATTTAAATCACCGGCGGCCTTAAGACAGGGGACATTGTCGTTTAGAGGCGGTAGACTTGACCTGGCGGGAAAGTTAAAAGTAAAACCATAAAGCAAAAAAAGGGATTTGATGTAATTAATGAAAACTCCTAATTCCCAGGTTAAAATTTAGCTGCAAATCAAAAAATATAATGGCTGCCGTTCCAACTTGATGAGGAGGTTAGCTAATGAGCAGAAGGCGTGGAGGCGTGATGTCCGAAAGTCTGAAGTACGAGTTAGCCGACGAACTTGGAGTTGGCGACGTGGTGCGCAGTGACGGGGGTTACTTCGGTAATGTCTCTTCCAAAAACTGCGGTAACCTGGTCCGTCTTGCCATCGAGCGGGCCGAAAGGAACATGTCAGGAGGACGGTAGCCAAGAAGGGATGCCCTTAAACGGGCATCCCTAAAGATTATGTTGTCATTTACTCGATTCATAATTCCATAACTCTAAAAGGTATTTGTCGGATAGTACAAGTCAATGTCACATATATTTATCCTAAAGTTGTCGCTGCTGAGGTTTTTGGAAAGGAGGAAGTAAAAT
This sequence comes from Pelotomaculum sp. UBA3103, assembly GCA_002365855.1. Classification (GTDB taxonomy): domain Bacteria; phylum Bacillota; class Desulfotomaculia; order Desulfotomaculales; family Pelotomaculaceae; genus UBA3103. The sequence continues at coordinate 4,865 of DFAP01000144.1, forward strand.
GCCAATTGATGAGAAAGAGATCGCCTTAAGGCTGTTCCTGGCTTTTTTGATAGGAGCTATTATTGGGACAGAAAGAAGGTTCAGGCACAAGCCCGCGGGATTGAGAACTCACGCGCTTGTAGGACTCGGCGCTGCCCTGTTCACAATAGTCAGCATGTATGGCTTTCTGGAATTTGACGGCCCTCCATACTTCAGGACAAATATGGACCCGTCCAGGATAGCGGCCCAAATTGTTGTAGGTGTGGGCTTCATCGGTGGCGGCTTGATATTTAAGGATGAAAACAAAGTAAGCGGTTTAACTACTGCTGCCAGTATCTGGCTGACAGCCGCCCTCGGTACTGGTATCGGCACAGGAATGTATCTCCCTGTTTTTGTTGCAGCTATCCTGGCTTTTGTAGCCTTGAGGCTGAACAGGATCATGCAAAAGCTTGGCTTTGACGAGTTTGTTGACTGACTTGAAAAAAGAGATTACCTTCTAGTATTTTATAGTTTCCAGTACTTGCCGTGAATCTTACTAACCTGGTTTACACCCGACACACTGACTTTTACGGGCTTCTCCTGACCATAGAGCGAGGTTTTATCGGCATCCCAGGCATCCATTATGTGCAGGACACCCAGGACGCTTTCGGCCAGCGCGCTCTGATTATAACCACCTTCCAGAACTGATACCAGAGCTCCCCCACAACAGGAACTTGCAATTTCACATACGATCTCTGCCAGTTTCATAAACCCAAAGGTGCTCAAATTCATCTCACCAATCGGGTCTTTAGCGTGGGCGTCAAATCCCGCTGACAGTATCACCAGCTCCGGCAGGTACTCCAATGCCACCGGCTGGAGGATGCGCCTGAAAACATGCTCATAATCGGCATCACCGGATCTTCTGGGCAGGGGGACATTGATATTGTATCCCAGCCCACTACCTTCGCCGGCCTTATCCGCATGACCAGTTGCCGGGTAGCTCCAATTACGGTGGACAGAGAAGTAAAGCACGGAGGGGTCATTATAAAATATATGTTCCGTTCCGTTGCCGTGATGCTCGTCCCAGTCAATAATCAGGATTTTGCTCAGGCCGTACTTCTTAATAGCGTAACGTGCAGCTATAGAGACATTGTTAAAAAAACAGAAACCCATACCCAAGTTCGGCATAGCGTGATGTCCGGGCGGCCGAACCATAGCAAAGGCGCATCCGACCTGCTTTTCCAATACTGCATCCACAGCTGACAGTGTTCCCCCGGCGGCCAGGAGAGCAGTTACGTAGGTTTCTTGCGACCCCACTACATCGTTGCCGAAGTTCCCCCCACCCCGTTCGGAGAATGCTTTTACCCTTTCGATGTATTCCTGCGAATGCACCAGGGCTACTTCATCTCTTTTTGCCTGGCGAGGACTAATTGATACCAACCTTTCCAGCAGTCCCGCCTTACCCAGGATATCGTATGTGAAAGCTACCCGGTTGGAGCTTTCCGGGTGCCCACCTGTGTTATGGTTGAGGTAAGCCGTGTCGTAAATCAGTCCGGTCCTCACAAAACTACCTCCCAATTTTATACTATTTAAATTTTACTCCAGGTTGGTTGGCTTATAGGTCCGCCAAAGCTATTTTTTGCCTGGTTCTTCTTCCTTTCTTCCGTAAGGCAGAGGTATAAATTGTACAGACGGCCGGCGTTGGCCCGGCTGCGGGTAGAGTTCCATCAGCGCGTAAATCTCCTCCATCAGATCCACAGCGCACCCGGTAATAATTGGAAGCCCAAATTGTTTAAGCTGCTGGCAGTCGATCGGGTAGTCATGTGTCCAGTTTCCGCCGGAAAGCAGCTCCGCGACTTCTTTTGCCCTTGCTTCATCCATTTTATCCTTAAGTAAATGATAGACAAAGTCCCTGACCTGGATCATGGCTTTTGCCGCTATCTCTGCCAGCATCAAGGTGCGGTCGTCAATTTGGTTTTTGTCTTTCTTGCGAAGCACTTCAAGAATAGATACGGCCGGGAATTCTCCAAGTTGAGGATCTACCGGCCCCAAAACGGCATTCTCATCCATAACGATGTCATCTGCGGCAAGAGCAATCATTGTACCGCCGGACATAGCATAGTGAGGCACGAACACGGTGACTTTAGCAGGGTGTTTTTGAAGAGCCCTGGCAATCTGCTCGGAGGCAAGGACCAGTCCACCCGGAGTATGAAGGACCAAGTCAATAGGCATTTCATCAGGGGTCAAACGAACGGCCCGCAGGACGGCCTCGGAATCCTCGACATTAATATACCGGGATAGCGGTATGCCAAGCAGGCTGATCATTTCCTGCCTGTGAATCAGTGTGATCAGTCTGGACCCGCGCTTTATTTCGATTTTACGGATCAGCTTCAACCTCATTGACTCCAGGCGCTGCTGTTTTATTGCCGGAAAAAAGGCCACCAGTAAAAACAGGACCCAGATGATTTCTGAAAAACCCACCTCGTTCCTCCCTCCTAACTCAATATTTTGCAACTAAACTTTTTTGTTCTCTTTTTATCGCAAACTGGTGGAAATAGCAAGACTTTATTTTGACAAAGTTTTTTTAGGTTATTAACAAATACACTTAAATTTATAGTAAAATACTATTAGAGTTTTTTATCAAAATTTTTAGTTAGTTGTAAAAATTAAAAAAATAGTGCTGACGGCACTGCATTGAGGTAAAAATGATTTTTAAGAAAAAAAAGGACTCTTTTTTTGAATGCTTTGAACTAATTGTGGATAACATCCATTCAGCCTCCCAGGTTTTTCGCAAAGAATTGGACAACCTAGGTGACGCTGAAAAATTTGCGCTCCAGATAAAAGACCTTGAACATAAGGGTGACCAGTTTACCCACGCCGTTATCCGCGCTCTGAACAACACTTTCATAACTCCTATTGATCGTGAAGACATCCTGGGGCTGACTATCAAGCTGGATGACATTTTGGATTTAATTGAAGCCTGCGCCTGGAATTTTGATCTTTATGGTATCACTAAAGTGGACAACTTCATGAAGCTTTTCGCAAAGAATATTGAAGAATGCACACAGGAGGTCTGTTACGCCATTCAGTACCTCGTTGTGAAAAAGCTGAAAGATATGACCCGGCACACTTATAGAATAAACGACCTGGAAAACGAAGCTGACGACCTATTCAGAGAAAGCATCAAGGTGCTTTTCTCTACCTGCACAGACCCTGTTGAAATCATTAAAAGAAAAGAAATGTATTTTGTGATGGAGCAGGTATCCGATGCCTGCGAGGATGTTGCCGATATTCTAGAGGGTATTATCATGCGTCATTCATAAGGGGATTATAAATGTATGACTCTGCGCTGGCTTTAACAGCCGTTGTGGTGCTTCTGGCGCTAACATTTGATTTTATCAATGGTTTTCACGATACTGCCAATGCCATTGCGACTTCCATATCTACCAAAGCCTTGACACCGAGGACTGCCATCCTGCTCGCCTCTTCTATGAATTTTTTTGGCGCCTTGTTTTTTACCGGCGTTGCTAAAACAATCGGTAGTAAAATTGCTGACCCTGCCCGTCTGGACCAGGGCCTGATTGTTGTTTCAGCGGCTCTTCTGGCAGCTATTGCCTGGAACCTGATTACCTGGTATTACGGAATACCAAGCAGTTCATCCCACGCCCTGATCGGTTCCCTGACCGGCGCCGTTATAGCATCCGCCGGGCTAAGTCAAATCAATTTATTAGGTTTCTCCGAAATTCTGGCCGCCCTGCTCCTATCGCCCCTGGTAGCCTTTTCAGCCGGTTTTCTGGTTATGAGCTTGATTAAAGTGCTATTTAAAAGCGGCCAGCCGTCAAAGCTAAACAGGCGCTTTCGCTCCCTGCAGATCTTTACTGCGGCCTGGCAGGCTTTCAGCCACGGTACTAACGATGCGCAGAAATCTATGGGCATTATCACTTTCGCCCTTGTCGCCGCCGGGTTTCAGGCAGATCTTGAGGTGCATTTATGGGTCAAAGTATCATGTGCAGCAGCTATAGCCTTGGGGACATCGGTTGGCGGGTGGAAGATCATTAAAACGGTGGGTACAAGGATAATGAAAATTGAGCCTGCCAATGGTTTTGCGGCTGATTTTGGTTCAGCTACAGTAATTATTCTGGCGACCTTGCTTAAAATGCCAGTTAGCACTACCCATGTTATATCATCGTCTATTATCGGTGTCGGCTCAGCTAAGCGGGCCCCCGGGGTCAAGTGGATTACCGCCCAGAGGATGGTTGTGGCATGGCTCATAACGCTGCCCGTCACCACCCTGCTCGCCGGCGTTTTTTACCTATTCCTGGCCAGGGTATTTTAAAGTTTTTTGTGCAGTTTCGCCAGCTTTAAATACCGTCCGACGGCTCCACGGAATTTTTCCAGCTCAGCTTCCTTGATTGGCCTGATGACCTTTGCCGGCGCTCCCATGACGAGCATGCCCGGAGGTATTTCCAGACCCTGAAGGACAAGGGATCCCGCTCCGACCACGGACCCGCATCCGATGCGGGCCCCGTTCATAATTGTAGAGCCCATACCAATATAAGCGTCATCTTCAACGATACATCCATGCAGCAAAACCCGGTGCCCAACAGTCACCCGCGCGCCGATGAAAAGTGGAAAACCGGCGTGCTCGTGCAGGATGGAGCCGTCCTGTATGCTTGTGCAGGTCCCTATTTTAACAGTGTCATAATCGCCCCGCACCACGCAATTGTACCAAATGCCGGCGTGTGCAGCGATTTCTACTTTACCAACCACAACAGCGCCAGGAGCTATAAAAGCAGTTTCATCTATCACCGGAATATTTCCTTCAAACGGATAAATCAACTTGTTGCACTCCCTTCAAATTACGCGACAAGTGGACAAAATAACGATGAGACAAGGTGGCGGTTCTCCTGTCCCACTTCTTGTCGCAAAAGCTTATACTATTATCCCATAAAAAATTAATGATTCAACCCAGTCTCCAAAAAAAGCCGTAACTTCAACTGTAAAAAAATCTAAGATGCGAAAATCAACGATAAATACTATAATAATATTAAGAGTTTGCAATAAGTTTTCTAGCTGTGAAAAAAGGAAGGAGAGATTAATGTCAGTGACCAGGACTGGCAGCAAAAGAGACTTTAAAAAGGATCTCACATTGGACGAGCTTGAGATGCTCCTTGATATCAGCAGCATTGTTACTTCTAACCTTGACCTGGATGAGATCCTTCAGTCTGTTCACTGTTATCTGCCCAAGCTTATTCCACATACGAAAAGCGGTATTTTCTTCTACCACGATAAAACCGGCAAGGTAACGATTCATTCAAATATCGGCCTTAGCCAGAGGACGTTAAAGCTGTTTGAGGAAAGCATACCGAACCACTTTTTATTTAGAAAGCAGATGATGACCAAAAAAGGATGGCGCTCAACTGATATTTACTCAGTCGAAGAGATTAAAAAGACTTATTATTTTCAAACTGCCCTGCGTCATGAGGGCGTCCTTTACAGCATGGGCGCCCCCATTCTTTTAAACGATAATTTTTTAGGCACTATTCACCTGACCAGGCCGGAAAGCAGGCGTGATTTCAGCATAAGGGATCTACGCATGCTTGAGCTGGTTGCAAATCAGATTAGTATAGCCGTAAAAAACGCTCTCACCTACGAGAAAGGTTTAAGAGAAAAGGAACATATTATAACTGCTTTGGAACAAAAGGTTAAACAGGCCGAAAGATTGGCTGCGCTCGGCAGGGCTGCCGCCATTATCGCGCATGAAGTAAAAAATCCTTTGACCTCAATCAGGCTTTCCCTGTATTCCGCCGAAAAAAAATCATCATGGAAGATGGATATCAGTGAAGACCTGGGAATTGTCAAGGAAGCTGTTGACAGGGTCAGCAGAACGATGGAAGATTTGCTTCATTTCTCCAGTGACCCTTACCTGCGGTTCGAAGAAGTTGACATGAATGAACTATTGAAAGAATTGGTATCTGATTATATTAATCAATATGGGAAAAATGTCATTATAGAAGAGTCTTTAAATAAGCCTATACCCCTCATCCTTGCGGACAAGGAGAAAATGAGGGAGATTTTTGGAAATCTTCTGTCCAACGCGATAGCCGCAACTGAAGGAGGAGGTACCGTGCGCATATCCTCTACTCACTCTTTCGACCAGGTAATTATCACGGTTGAGGACTGGGGCAGCGGCATTTCTCCTGAGATTCAACAAAAAATATTTGAACCTTTTTTCACAACCAAGCTGAGCGGCACAGGCTTGGGTTTAGCTATAGCCAAAAAGAATATTGAAGCGCACAGGGGAATAATCAGAGTTGAAAGTCAAGCTGACTGGGGGACTAAATTTATTATTGCACTGCCCGTTCTCAATTCGGGTCAGAGAGGTGAAATAGATGAATGAATTTTTAACTAATGAAATAAGACTGCTCCTGGTGGACGATGACCCGTTGGTACGGCGTAGTTTGAGAATGCTGTTCGAACTGCATGATATTACCGTGGTAGGTGAAGCAGCTAACGGCGAAGAAGCGCTCGAAACAGCCGGAAAGTTAAAGCCTTCCATGATCTTGATGGACGTCAATATGCCCAAGATGGACGGCATAAGGGCGGCAAGGCTCCTTAAAACAAGGCATCCCGGCACTCAGGTAATTATCCTTACTGTTAACGACCAGCATGATAAAGTTGTTCAGGCTATACGCGACGGCTGTTCCGCCTATGTTCTTAAAGATAGTCCTCCTGAACAGTTAATTGAAATAGTTGAAAGCGTTGCTGAGGGGCGTTACTTTGTTGATACAAACATTGCTAACGAGCTTTTAATCAACCTGGTGCAGGGTACTTCCCATTATCAGACCCAAAAGGACCCATCATTATTAACCATCCGTGAGAAAGAAGTACTTCAGCTTATTGTCAACGGGCACAGCAATAAAGAGATAGCCGGCAAGCTGAATATCACCCTGCGCACGGTAAAGGCTCATGTCAGCAACATTTTAATTAAATTGGATGTCAACGACCGCACCCAGGCTGCTGTCCTGGCCATCCAGGAAAAACTGGTGGAGCCTAAAAACTAGAGCTTAAGGAGTAATACAAAAAAAGATGCGCCTCTTGCCAAGGCGCAGGTGAGTAGGGGGTAGTTTTTTATTTAAAAATCAGCCTGTATTAAGAGGCTTTTTTTTATTAGGCATGATGTCTGGAATTAACCACCTCCAAGCAGCCGTTATTCACGAGTTTTGTATATTACTTCTTAATTAGGGCTTGCTGAACAA
>DFAP01000020.1 GCA_002365855.1 Pelotomaculum sp. UBA3103
CCTCCGACCCTACCCCCTGTGCTAAACTACCCCCTGTGCTAAACTACTACCCCCTGTGCTAAACTTAAAAGGAGAAAATATGTCATTTGATAAACTAAATCTCATTTTGCCTATTCGGGAGGCGTTAAAGACAGAAGGATATACCATACCCACTCTCATACAGGAACAGGCTATTCCGCCCTTACTTAGAGGAAAAGACTTGATTGGGTGTGCTCAGACGGGTACCGGGAAGACAGCCGCGTTTGCCATTCCTATACTGCAAATAATTTCTAAAGAACAAAGGAGTTTGAAGGCTCCGAAAACGATTAAGGCTTTAATAATAACTCCAACGCGAGAATTAGCTGTTCAAATCGGAGAAAGTTTTACGGCTTATGGTCAATATTTAGGTCTTAAGAATTGTGTTATTTTTGGCGGTGTGTCACAAAAACCACAGACGGATGCATTAACAGCAGGGGTAGACATTCTGATTGCAACTCCGGGCAGATTGCTTGACCTGGTAAACCAGAAATATATAAACCTTCGGCATGTAAAGTTCTTTGTGCTTGATGAGGCAGACCGGATGCTTGATATGGGATTTATAAACGACGTAAAAAAAATCATATCGCATTTGCCTAAATTAAGGCAAACGATGTTGTTTTCTGCAACCATGCCACCGGAGATTTCAAAATTGGTAAATTCGATTACAATAGATCCTGTAAGAGTGGCAGTTACTCCCATTTCATCTACCGTTGATATTATTGAACAAGCAGTATATTATGTCGAGAAAAAAGACAAGAAATTACTACTTATTCACTTGTTGAAAAACAAAGCCATTACCTCTGCACTGGTGTTTTCAAGAACAAAGCATGGAGCTAATAAAATCATAAAAGACCTTGCCAAAGCAGAAGTACAGGCGGAAGCTATTCATGGTGATAAATCACAGGGGGCTCGACAACGAGCCTTGAATAATTTCAAGGCCAAAAAGACCAGGGTCTTGGTAGCGACAGACATAGCTGCAAGAGGTATAGATGTGGAAGAATTGTCACATGTCATTAATTTTGACTTACCAAATATACCGGAAACATACGTTCATCGGATTGGACGTACTGGAAGAGCTGGACTTGGAGGAGTTGCACTTTCTTTTTGTGATACGTATGAAAAGCCATATTTGAAAGATATTCAAAAACTCATAGCCAAGTCGATACCTGTTATCGAAGATCATCTCTATCCCTTAACTACAATAGAACCGGCAGAAAATAAGCTTAAAACAAAGAAAGCTCCTGTCGGAAAATCCGGTCCAATTGGTTATTTCAGGAGAAGGATGAAACATTAGTTAGTGGGGTTTTGGCGACCGCACAAGAGAACCGTCCCCCTGTGCCCTGACAGGTGACGGTTCTCTCTTGTCGAACGCTTGCCTGAGGTTTATTGCTTTTTGGGGCATAAGTAACAAGTTAAGAGACTGAACTCTTGATATTGTAGCTGGCCTTGATAATGTCGAAAGCATCATCGGCGGAATTTATTTCAGTTATCTTGCCTTTTACCATAGCGTAAAAATTATCTCCTAAGAGGCTTGCTTCCCAGGGGTCGTGGGTAACATACAGAGTGGGTATACCCATATCCTTTAGTACCTTTTTAAACTCGGGAAGCAGTTTTTCCTTGACGGCAACGTCGATGTCACTCAATGGTTCGTCTAATAACATCACCTTGGGCTGTGAGGCGAGCGACCTGACCAGAGATACCCTGCTCTTAAAACCACCACTCAAAGTACGTGGTTTTTTGGTTAATATATCTTTCAGACCAAGCATTTCCACATACCTGTCAAGTATTTTTTCAGAACCTCTCCCGTTTTTCAGACAGTATCTCATGTTTTCCAGAGCTGTCAGGTGGTTGAAAAGGGCAGGGTGCTGGGGCACATAACCAATTTTTCTTTCCTCTGGGTCCAAAGCTGTAATGTCCTGCCTGTCAATATACACTGTGCCGGAATCTGGTTCCACTATACCGGCAACTACCTTAAGCAAAGTGGATTTACCACTGCCGTTTAAGCCGATGATGACACTTATTTTTGGGCCCATATCCAGTGAAACCTGATTTAATACCGGTTGGTTGTTATATTGTTTGCATAACTTATCAATTTTTAGCATAACGCAGTCTCCTTAAACCCAGGATGGATACTGTCAGCAGTGAAAGCACAACGCAAAAAGCACTAGCCGTTACTGCCATTTCCAGTTCCCCCTCTTCTACTTTGGTGAATACGTAGGAAGCCAATACCTGGGTTTTCCCCGGCACGTTTCCGCCGAACATGATCACCGCGGCAAACTCGCTTAAGGAGCGTGAAAATGCCAGGACGAACCCGGAAAACAGCGCTTCTCCCAGGTTGGGTAAAGCGATTCTTAAATAGGCCTTTGTAGGTGTATCCCCCAGAGTCCTGGCCACATCAATGACTTCTTTTTCTATTTTTTCCACACCGGAGGCCAGGGTACGGGCTGCCAGTGGGTAGGAAACAAAAAACATGGCCAAGATCACGGCAATGATGGTAAAAGCCAGACCGGTATTGCCAACAAAGCCAAAAGCATTTCTCCCGAATGCCAAAAGCAGGGCCAAGCCGGCAACCGTATGGGGAAGGGCGATGGGCAGATCGTTCATAAGATTGGCAATTTTATAAATAAAAGTATTCTTTTGAAACAGATGAAGGTAACCAAACCCGATCGCCAGAAGCAATCCCATGGCGGCAGCGAATGCTGCCGCCACAATGGTGTTTTTGACACTATCCCAGAAAAATGGATCAACCAGAGTTCGCGCAATACCATTTGATTCCAGGCGGAAGAGTAAAGCAACCAGGGGATATATGACCAAAAGCAAAAATAACGGTGTAAATATAACTGCAATTATATTTCTACTCATATACACTCCAGCCGTACTTGGTGAATTCATCAGTATTTTTAAGGGCGAAATTCATAAACTCCCGGGCCAGCTTCTCATTGCCGCCCTTTATAATTGCTGCGCCAAAGATTATTTCTCCGGTAAATTTATCGTCAATAACTTCGACCACTTCCAGGTCGTTACCCTTTGCTACGCTTGAATAAATTAGCCCGGCGTCCAACTCGTCAGTTTTTACCATTATGGCTAACTGGTTGACCGTGGAAGGCCTTGCTTTCAGGGTTCCAGCAGCTGTTATATTGTCCCAAAGCTCAAGTTCTTTTAATGCTTTTTCTGCATAAGCTCCGACAGGAGCATTTGTATCACACACTCCCAAAACAACGCCTTTATTAGCCAGATCATTTACAGACTTCACTTTTTCTCGGCCTTTTACTGAGACTACCAAAACTTCGTTATCCTTTAAAAACTTTTTACCCTCGAGCAGTTTTTGGTCGGTCTCAAGTTTTTCAATATATAGCCAGTCAGCACTGTAATAAAGGTCGCAGGGCTGTCCCTCTTTTATCTGCGCGTAAAGTCCCCCTGAAGGGCCGTAGTTCGGTATTACGTCATTACCTGTTTCCTGCTTGAATTTTTCAACTACAACATCCATAGGCTTTTTCAAGCCGGCAGCTACATAAAGATTTAATTCCCCTTTTTCTGCTGTCTGGCTGCCGCCGCAGCCGGATGAAATAACGGCCAGGCCGGCAAATAAACTGATTATGACCACGAGACTCAATATTTTTCTTTTCATTTTTGTTCTCCCCCTTTAACAATGAATCATTTTTAATTTAGACATGAGAAAATAGATATTTATATAGAAACACAATAAAATTAATATATCACCTCCTAATAAATAGAATCCGGAACAAAAAACATCAATTGCACCCGGCGCTTCTTGATGGCAGGGACCTAAGCAAAAAAAAATCCCTTCGATTCGCGCAAACGAAAACGAAGGAAGAATCCTCTTCCACGCGTTCCTTTCCGCATTGGGAGGCATACGGGTTTCCCTGTATACCCTATCGGTTCAAGTGCCATGACATAAGTGTCGGCAGGCTACTAAACTCGGAACGTATTTTTTAATTGACGTACGTTCATAATTCTACTCGATGAACTTTTTTCCTTCCTATATTTAAAAAAGTACGACATTTTTTAATTGTTTAGCGTACTGTATGTCAATGACTTTTCTTAAAAAAAGACAAAACTTTATCACTCTGTCATATACCATATATTAACAGCAACTTGCAGGGAAACACATGTTCTCACAAGCCAGAGTGAATCCGTTATAAGAAGCCTTAAAGGGACCCTCGCTTTACAAGCCTGTATTGATGCAACCTGGCGTAAATACGGTATATTAACCAACGTACCTGTCCGCATTTGCAGGACGAGGGGTAATCACGCTAAACAACGAGGTTATGGTTATCCTCCAGGAAAATCCCGATATCCCCTCGGCTCCTGTTGCGGTTTCCTCCGGTTAGAGGAAATTTTTAGGGATATTTTTTACTTGGATATGGATATGCCGCAATTGTGGACTTGTGGACGGCAGGCTGCCCACAGGGTCCACAATCTCTTGGAAAACCCTTCGGGTTTACCACATATCCACATCCACGGCGGTATTTCTAAGTAACCATAACAATATCAACAAACTGCCTTTTGATTTACCTTTATCAAGCTATTTAACGTTTCTAATGCTATCCTCCGGTGTCCATCATCGGCGATTTTTTCAAGGAAGTCCTTGGACGGAAGGTTGCCATCCCAGGTCGGTGGTTGAAAAAGACATCCTTGTCTGAGCATGGCAAATGCCACTTTAACAAACTTGTTGCCCACAGCGATCCTAATCTGCCCGGAGCGTTTGCCGTTTTCCTTGAGACGTTTGGCAAAAGCTGCAAAATAAGGATTAGTTCTATGGGCCAGGTTGTAGCCGATACTGTAGATAACTGTTCTCAGGCGGGAATTACCTTGTTTACTGATTTTACCGTAAAAAGCCATCCCGCCTCCTGTCTGGCTTACCATTGAATTTGTACCGGCTTTCTTGATGATCTGGCCGGCGTTGCTATACTGACTGACCGGTCCCACTTCCGCCGTGAATTCGGCTGCGGTGGTAACCCCGACCTCCGGCACCGAGAGTAGCAAAACCCCGGGGGTCTGGACCAAAAGTTCTTCAACCTTATATTCAAGAACTTCTATCTTTTCGTTAGCCCTATTTAAATCATCTAGCTTCATTTGGAGCTGTAGGAGTTCTATTTCAAGGTCGGCGGGGTTTTTAGCAATAGCACCGGTAGCGGCATGCAATAACATCTCAATAGTAGAGGCTCTTAATTTCAGATTCTGTTCTTTAGAGAGAATACGCAATCCCTTTGGTCCCAGGGCCAATACCTGGTGCGGTAATGGGTAGTGGCGCATAAAGTGGCAGGACGCCTTGCCCCAGAAATCCGAGAATATCGGTTTCACTTTTGGTTTTCCATTTACGATTGTAGGAATCCCTTGGAACTCACGCCAGATAACATCCATAAGGCAGCGGATTTCAATCTGAAGTGAGGAGCGCTTATTCACCTCGGACCGGCGTACCCTGCAGGCTGCCAGCAACTTATCATAAATACCCAGGGGCAACTTGCTTTCTGTGCCTTTATTCTGGATAATTGCTATTGCTATAGCGGCTAAATCAAGGTCATCGGTTTTAGACCAGTTTAATACCGAGGCCCGTTCTTCAAAGGTAGTGTAAGGGTTGATGATAGTAACATCATAGCCGTGCTTTTCCAGTTCACGGACGATATCCTCGTGGTAATGGCCGGTTGCTTCAATGCCAACAAAGACTTTTTTGGCATTGTGTTTTAAAGTGGTTTGCTGAATCTTTTCAACCAACAACTTAATACCGTTCTTATTGACTGAAAAGAAGAAGGAATCTTCAAGAATGTCACCGAAATAGTTGCAAATGAGGGCTTTTGGGTGGTGCTTTGCCGCATCGATCGGTACGATTACCACCTGATCTAAAGGAATTCCGCGCAGGCTCTCAATAAACCGGCGCCCCTTAAGCCCTTGAATATGTTGTGATTTTCTTTTCCCCATGCGACTTACCTCCTTTTTGGGTGGTGACAGATTGAAGTTTCCCTGCAAGGTACTTCTTTCTTAAACAGTCGCTGGGGATTTTCCTTTTGAATATTGGTTCATAATCCTATTTTATATACCAGGAAAGTATACTTCGACTTGAGCGGACAAAATTGACCATATTATGGTAACATTAGAGCATGAGATATTCATCTAACAAGATCAAAGAAATACTAAAGCTGAAGTGGTCCGAATATGAGACAAAATGTTCAGTAGCAATCCGTGAATGCGAACGGGAAGCAGTCAGTAAAGTGCTCGGATGTGGAGACCCTAGAAACGGATTTGCAGAATACTGGTGCTTTGAATGCGGTAAAGA
>DFAP01000063.1 GCA_002365855.1 Pelotomaculum sp. UBA3103
CATTAGGAATTATTTTTAATTAAAAAAAGGAACGAGACATATAATTCAATTAAATTTTTGTCTTGTAAGCAGCTTTTTAGTAAAATTGTATAAATATTTATAAAAAACTGATTTATTAGATGTAATTATTTGACTATATTCAATAATTAATTTATAATGCATTTATAAAATTAAAGGAGATGGAAATAATGGCTTTTGAAGTTTACAAACCACGTTTTGAGAAAGAAGCCACTGTGGCGATTTCGAAAAATCATCTTACCCTAAACAAAAAGCTCATGGATAAGCTGAATACTGGCTATGTGGAATTGGCATTTGACCCAGATACAAGAACAATTAAGATAAGTGCCTCAAATAATAATAACGGTTTAATTTTAAACAAAAACAAGATCGGCGCCCGCGGTTTTTTTAAACGCTTTAATATAGATAAAAAAGGGAAATACAGCGCGGTTTACCATGATAATGAAAAAGCTATATATGTCCGGTTTTAAATTTAATTGAACCATAAACAAGAAATAATTTACATACAGCTAAATTTCTACAAATCACTAAGATGAAAAAGTAGGGCCTTTAGGCCCGCTTTTTAATTTCTTTACTAAATATTACGGATATAAATGACTGCTAATGAAAACTTAAACCCAACTTATAATTTTGCTGAAGCAACTCCAGGAGTTGTACCAATTCATTCGTTTCATGGGACATAACCTGGTCAGCCACCTTGCTGGACAGTTCTTTCATCCCTCGCCCCACATCCCTGACCAGCAGGGCCTTTGGCCTGAATCTGCCCATTTTATCCATGCCGGCGTCTATGCCTTCCTCGATGAGCCGCCAGTCGGTCATTAAAACAACATTGCTCCTTTTAGTTATTACCGGCAGGTATTCCCACATATCCAGTGTGAAGCCTATAGAGACTACGTCCTCACCATCCCAGCCAATCTCCAGTTTAACCATGTACTCATTGTGCTTAACTGTTGTTAAATCCCAGTTAAACCAGTAATTTATCTCCTCGCCTTCGTGGAACCGTTTAAACAAAACGGACAAGTCTTGCTCCAGGGACGGTACTACCAGAACCACAGCCAGTTCTGTCTCCCCGATAAATTCGGGAAAGGCCATTTCTTTGTACATACCATTAACCCCCTGCCATAAGTCCGGTAACATATGAGTTCGCTACATCCCCCTTATTTCCTATCTATTGCAATAGCTTTTAGTTAATTTAATTAAAGGCATTTTTTTAAATTATGCAGTGCTCTTTCAGCGACTTTCCCCAGGACCATATAACCTATTTTAGCGGGGTGCGCCTCATCTAAAAAATACCCGGAGTGCACCTGCCCTGTTTGCGCGTCCAGAAACGGACTGTAAAAATCTAATACCGGCAGCAACTCCTTACCGGCATATTCTTTCATCCAATCCCTGTATGACTCCAATAATGAGTTTGCCACGCCCACATCGTCAGGAACATAAGTCCCAATGTTTATAGGAACCGGCAGCCCTATTGCAGGGCAAATACCATTTTCAAACGCTTCCGCAACCATGTCTTCAACACTTTCCTGCACCTCTTCTAGGGTATATCCCAAAAAAGCGTCGTTAGTTCCGCCCATAATTACCACATATGCCGGACGTAAAGACGAAACATCAGGGTTGAACCTGAGCCACATCCCGTGCGTGGTATCTCCGTTAACACCTTTGTTGATCATTTTTACACCAAGTCCTCTGGAGCACATCTCAACCCAGGACTCCTCCGGCCCGTAAGGAAAACCGTAAGTGATGCTGTCGCCAAGACACACAATTTTTTCCCTGCGTGCAATGGGGGTAAATGCATCTAAACCTTCTTCGTTGAAAAGAGCAAACACAACTTCTTCCAGCCCCGACCCTCTCGCAAGGTGGCGCCTTATTTCGCTAACCATTGCTTTTGCTGCCTCATCCAGTCTAAGTCCTCCCACACCTGTGCCCAGAGCAGGGAAAGCAATGCTTTTTATGTGATGCTCCTCTGCCCTTAGTAGTGCGTTCCTGGTAGCAGATCGCACTTTTGCCGTGTCTGTAGCCAGATCCTGGCCCATGGCGGCAGCATGGATTACAAAGCGCGCCTGCAGTAAGCCCGCCCCGGTGGCTACCGCTTCACCCACAGGTATCGGGCCTTTTGAAATGGCCTCTTCCTCTATTGAGCGGCCTCCCTTGCGCTTAATGGCGCCTGCTACACCTGTCCCCATCCCCAACTGGCTGTTCGCTGCGCTGACGATGGCATCCAGTGAGAGTTCAGTGATATCTGCCTTAATAACCTTGATCACTTTCGGATACCCCCTGTAAAAAGGCTATGCGCCTAATTTCATAACAGGCGCGTTACTGCGAAGCATTTTTTTAATATTCTACTCCTGAGTGAGCTTTCCTTCACTTCAAATATTTTTTACTCTTTTCTTGAGCAACCTTCTCATATAAAAGTAGCCGAGATACAGCAAGATCATACCAAGTCCCACCAGCGGCAGTTTCGAGTTCAAATAATCGGAAAAAACCCGGTAGTTATACCCGAAAAACATCCCCACTATGAGGTAAAGAGAGCCCCAGCCAGCTGCGAAAATAGTATTGTAAAAGAGGAAATATCCTATACCGATCCTGCTGACGCCGGCCATATACGGTGTTAAATTGCTTACGCCAGGCAGAAAGCGACCAAAAATAATAAAAGCCGGCGCCGAACGGTCCAGCCACACCTGTGCCTGTGAAAATCGTTCAGGGGATATATGTAAATACTTGCTGCACCTGGCAAAGAAAGGCTGGCCAAGGTTTCTGCCGATTAAATACGCGCTGAATGATCCTGCGGTATAGCCAAACAGGGTCACCAGCAGAGCGCTTGAAAACTCCATTCTGCCCTGGTTAACCAAAAAACCAGTAATGATAACCATGATGCCCCCGGGAAACGGAACGCCTAGCGATTCTATGAACACTCCCAGTAAAAGTCCTGCCAGACCCAGTGCGGAAAGATATTCAACGATATAATCCAACAAAAAGATTCCTCCTCCAGGGTCATCTGAAATTAATATGCCCTGATGAAGGAACTTTTTTTCGGTGACATGTTAAAGATCATTTTGTTTTCCAACGCAGCTATGAAGTTAAAAACTATAATACCTTAGCAGTTCCCTTATAAATCAACCCGCTCTGGGGATCTATTGTTACAATTTCTCCGTCGCTCAGAAGATTTGTGGCGTTGTCCGTTCCTACTATGACTGGCATGTCAAACTCGAGGCAGACAATGGCGGCATGGGAAGTCAGGCCTCCAGTTTCGGTAATAACCGCCCCGGCCTTTTTAATCGCAGGGATGTAGTCGCTGTCTGTTTCAAGCGCAACTAATATGTCGCCCTCTCTCATCTTTTCAACGGCATCCTGGGCGCTTAGCGCGACACATATGGCGCCGGTTACCGCCCTTTGCCCGATTCCGGTGCCACTGGTCAGGATATCTCCCACCGTGTGTACCCGGACCAGGTTGGTAGTGCCTTTCACGCCCAGCGGTACCCCGGCGGTAAAGACAATTAGGTCGCCGCCCTTGATCAAGCCGGCGCTTAAAGAAACCTCGATGGCTGTAGCCATGGCCTCATCCGTGCTTTCCCTCACCTGGGCCAGCAGCGGGTGAACTCCCCAGGTCAGGGAGAGCTTCCTCATAATCTTGCGGTGGGGTGTAACCGCAACAATGGGAGCCCTGGGCCGGTTTTTTGAAACCATTTTAGCGGTGTGTCCTGATTCCGTGGAACTGATTATGGCTGCGGCGCCCAGACTTTGAGCTATTGAGCAGGTGGCGTAGCTTATAGCGTTTGTCACCGTTTGCCGGTGCATTACAGCTCTCTTTTTTATGAGGATTTCTTCGTAGTTCAGAGCCGCTTCGGCCCGCTCTGCTATCCTGACCATTGTTTCTACTGATTCCACCGGGTATTTACCTGCAGCAGTTTCACCAGAAAGCATTAAAGCATCAGAACCGTCAAAAATGGCGTTAGCTATATCGCTTACCTCAGCCCTGGTAGGCCGCGGATTGTTAATCATTGATTCCAACATTTGAGTTGCGGTAACAACAGGCTTGCCGGCGAGGTTGCATTTCTCGATAATCTTTTTTTGAACCAGGGGCACTTCCTCTACATGTATTTCAACACCGAGATCCCCCCTGGCAACCATTACTCCGTCCGATACCCTGATAATATCATCCAGGTTTTTAACCGCCATCCTGCTTTCTATTTTAGAAATGATATCTATTTCAGAGCCGGCTTCTTCAATAAGCTGCCTGATAGCCAGTACGTCGGCAGGTTTTCTGATGAATGACGCAGCTATAAAATCAACCTGTTTTTCGATGCCAAACTCAATATCCTTGATGTCTTTTTCCGTGATTGACGGCAGATTTATCTCAACGCCGGGTACATTGACTCCCTTTTGACTGGTAAGCTTACCGCTGTTTATTACCAGGCAGAGTATCTCAGTTTTGCTGGTGGAAAGGACTTTTAGGGCAATTAAACCATCGGCGGCCAGGATAGTATCGCCTTCCCTGACATCCTGGGGAAGTCCGGGATAAGTTATGGGAATAAGCTCCTTGTCCCCTTTGACATGAGCCGTGGTCAGTGTAACACGCTCGCCTTCCACAAGCTGGACAGGTTCCTCCCTGAAGAAACCAAGGCGTATCTCAGGACCTTTGGTGTCTAGCATGATCGCAACGTTCTTACCTGTTTCTCTTGCGGCCAGACGGACGGCCTCGATAAGGCGGCCATGCTGCTCCTGTGTTCCATGGGAAAAATTAAGCCGGGCAACATTCATTCCCGCCAGAAGAAGCTTCTTGATAATTTCCACGCTGCCGCTGGCAGGGCCGATGGTACACACTATCTTTGTTCGTCGCAAAAATTTCACTTCCCAATCAAAATGTCGTTAAACTTTAAATAGACAGGATGCCGGCCAGGTTGTACTGTTCAAGGTCTACCGAGCGGTTTTGAGTCATGGTGTCCTCGATGTCCATCGAGATCAACTCCCCTGCTCTTACACCCACCACCTCTCTGGTAGCCCCGGCCATGAGCATTTCAACAGCTTTGGCGCCAAGCCGGCTGGCAAGGATCAGGTCGGCGGCCGAAGGCATGCCCCCCCGCTGCAGGTGCCCAAGAATAGTGACCTTGGTATCAAAGCCGGTGCGTTCCTGTATTTTACGGGCTACTTCCATACCGCTGGCTGCTCCCTCGGCAACCAAAATAATGCTGTGGAGTTTACCCCGGCGGTGGCCTCTCATAAGCCGTTCGCAGATCTCTTCGTAATTGAATGGCCGCTCCGGGATCAGGATGGTCTCGGCTCCCCCCGCCAGCCCTGCCGCCAGGGCGATAAATCCGAAATTCCTGCCCATGACCTCAATAATAAATGTGCGCTCGTGGGAGGTGGCTGTATCCCTAATTTTACTGATAGCTTCCACGACTGTATTGACAGCTGTATCAAACCCGATCGTTTGGTCAGTGCCGGTAATGTCATTATCAATTGTAGCCGGAACACCCACTACCGGCAATCCCATTTCAAGGTTCATAGCCCTTGCGCCGCGAAAGGACCCGTCACCACCAATAACCACAAGTCCCTGGATGCCAAAGCGCTTAACGTTTTCGTAGGCCTTTTTGCGTCCCTCGGGTGTTAAAAACTGTTCAGAGCGGGCAGTGCGCAATACAGTACCCCCCCGGTGAATGATGTCGGCTACCGACCCGAGGTTCATCGGTATCATGTCGGCTTCCATGAACCCGCTAAACCCTCGTTTTATGCCAATAACTTCATTGCCGTGATAAATTGTTTTTCGGACCACAGCTCTGATGCAGGCATTCATACCCGGCGCGTCCCCGCCGCTTGTCAATAAAGCAATCCTTTGCAACAAATCCCCCCCCCCTGTCAGCCAAACTTTTTTAAAGTGAGTATTGATTTAATTATATTAACTTTATATATTGCCTTTGTAAGCATATTTTATGATATGTAATATACCTTTATATCCGGGACAGAAAAAACATTTGACAGATGTCAAATGTTTTCAGGTCTGTATCATTAATCTGCACCAAGTGCGCCAATGACACGAAACTTATCGTGCCTGAGCAATACCAGTTTTTCAGGCTCAATTTCCACCAGCTCATCCAGGGTTTCAGCAAGGCATTGCCCAAGGAGTTCAGCCGCTGCCTCCGGGTCGCGCTGAGCGCCGCCCAATGGCTCGGGAACGATTTTATCGGCCACACCCAGTTCCAGGATGGCCTGCGCGGTGAGCCTGATAACATCGGCAGCTTCACGGGCACGGCTGGAGTCTTTCCATAAAATACTGGCGTACCCTTCCGGAGATATGACCGAGTAGATAGCGTGCTCCTGCATCAGAATGCGGTCTCCTACTCCGAAAGCCAGAGCTCCCCCGCTCCCCCCTTCGCCAATCACAACCGTTATAATGGGCGTCTTGAGCTTGGCCATCGTTAAAATGCTTTTGGCGATAGCCTCAAATTGGCCTCTTTCTTCAGCTCCAATGCCGGGGTATGCTCCTGGGGTATCAATAAAACAGATCACCGGTCTCCGGAACTTTTCAGCCTGCTTCATCAGGCGCATGGCTTTACGGTATCCTTCCGGGTGGGCCATACCGAAATTCCTGACCAGGTTTTCCTTTGTATCTTTACCCTTGAGGTGACCAATTAATGTCACAGCATGACCGTTAAAACGACCGATACCTCCTACAACTGCCGGGTCATCACCATACAAACGGTCACCGTGCATTTCCAGAAAGTCGGTAAAAAGGTACTCAATGTAGTCATGGGTGTTAGGCCGTTCCGGATGTCGCGCTATAAGCACATTTTGCCAGGAACTGAGGTTACCGTAAATCGACTCCCTGACCTCCATAGCCCGTTTTTCCAAAATGGATATTTCATTAGAGAGGTCAATCCCCTTTTCCTTAGAAAAACTTCTCAGCTCGCTAATTTTGTTTTCTAATTCCTGAATAGGCTTCTCAAATTCCAATATGGCCGCCATGGCTTATTTCACCCCCTGAAGGTGTAGTTCTAAAAGCCTGGCCAAAGTTCCCTTCAGTTCAGATCTAGGAACGATACTGTCAATAAATCCACGTTGCTTAAAAAATTCCGCACTCTGGAACCCTTCCGGTAATTTTTGGCGAATAGTTTGTTCGATTACCCGCTGGCCAGCAAATCCAATCAAGGCATCCGGTTCGGCAATGATGATGTCACCCAGCGCCGCAAAACTGGCACTGACACCGCCGGTTGTGGGATCTGTTAAAACTGATATATACAGCTGACCGGCGTCTCCCAACCTGGCTACTGCCTCCACGGTTTTAACCAGCTGCATCAGGGATAAAATGCCTTCCTGCATCCGGGCGCCTCCCGATGCAGCAAAAATTATCAGGGGCTTTTCTCCTGAGACGGCAGCTTCGACAGCCCTGGTAATCTTTTCCCCTACCACGGTACCCATGCTGCCCATCATAAAGTGGGCATCCATAACCGCAATAACTACCGGAAATCCCTCTATGGTTCCCTCTCCAGTAACTACAGCCTCATTTAAACTGCTTTTGCTGCGAGCCACAGTTAATTTATTTTCATAATCAGTCAGTTTAAAAGGGTTAACCGGCAGCACATCGGCATCCATTTCACGAAAGCTTTTTGAGTCCAGCGTAAATTTGATTCTCTCGTGGGCCGTCAGCCTGAAGTGAAAACCACATTTCAAACAAACCTTGAGATTTTTATCAAGATCCTTATTTAACAGTATTTCGCTGCAGCTGCCGCATTTGCTCCAAATACCCTCCGGTATTTCCCGGCTTTCCAGTTCCGGTTGAACAGCAATACTTTTCTGTTTGCGAAAAACATCTAAAACCAAAAAAAATGCACCCCTTAACCTTACTTGGCACCTTTTATAAAAACTTTGTATGCTGCTTTTTGCTCTTAATTAAAAAAGCGCTTTCTATGATTACTAGATCGTATTTATAATTTCCATCGCCTCATGTACTTCAGACTCCGGCACCAGAATTTCTACTGAACAGGTACAATCTGCTTGCGGCAGGCCGATCATCTTTAATTTTACCAAAAAGCCCTCTTTGGTAAGAAGCTTCTCCAGCTTTTCAGCCTCTTTATTGTTAGGCGCGATATATACTACCGTCCACACATTGAAGCCTCCTCTAGCAGGTTTGACGGCATGCCATAAATCTTTCTACCTGTCCTGCCTTTATTCCTCTTTTTAGCTAAAAATAAGTATACCCAGAGCTTTCACCCTGGATACTTATCTCACTCGTCCGTCCGTATTCCGCCGTGCCTGGACAAAATTTCAACCCGCCCCCGAATTTTTATGGCCGAGGTGTGTTCAGTAAACTGAGCGATCATAATCTCGCCTTTATCCAGTTTTTCGGAATGGTGGAACTTCGTGTCCTTGCCCCGGGTTAAGCCAATAATAGTTACCCCGTTCTCCAGGGCTTTGATGACTACATATTCACCGCTAATCACACCGGTATCAGGCATTAGGGATCACCTCTTTAAGGACTGTCTTCAGTTGATTTATCTTAACATAAGGGACCCGGTTTGACAAGATTTGAAAGGGTTTGCGCAGGAAGCCTCAGAGTTGTTTAAGCCGCGTATGCACCTTGTGTTGTGGGCTATTTTCATAATGATTTATACCTATTCTTATGTCGGGATGAGCATGTAAGTGTCAACTCAGATGTATAATTAAAGGTCCAAGAGGCTGAAAATTATTCTTGTTTTTTTCCCAGGATTTTTCTTCTGTGCTTTTTCTATTGCCCCGGACGGTTCTATAGTATCAAGATTATTAACCAGGCCGCCTAATTTTTCCGGAGCCCCCGCGCTGGCAGGCGATATCTTTTTAGTTTTTACCCTATTCTGACCCAGCAGTTCTTCCAGCCGTTGAACCACTGGCCCTGATAAATCAACCAGATATTCCTCGCCGGTTTTTATAACCTTTTTTTCCTTTTCTAAGTGCAGAAAAACTGGCGATTCCCCTTTATAGCTGCTGAGGATAAGCTGCACCTGGTCTAAAACAGGTGATTGGGAGCTGTCAATTTTTAAATGCAGCTCTCCCCTGAGGTGGCTGTCCAGGGTTGATATTTCCTCAGCTATGATCTTCACGTCCTCGCCGTTTCCATTTAACTTTCCTTTTACCAAAATCACTTCATCCACCCGGATGGCCAGACGGTTTTGGAGGTATGCCCGGGGGAAAACAACCACTTCAACCGTTCCGGTGAGGTCTTCAACATTGAGGAAGGCCATGGTATCCCCCTTGCGGGTCACGATTTTTTTAACAACCGAAATGATGCCGCCCAGCACCACTTCACTGTCGTCGGGCAGTTCAGGCAGTTCTGAAGTATTGACCGTGGCCAGTTTGTACAAATCTTCACGACACCGGGCCAGAGGGTGCCCGCTGATATAAAGCCCCAGGGTTTCCTTCTCCATGGCCAGCATTTCATCCTGAGGATATTCTCCCACCTCCGGAAGAACAATGCTCACGGTCTCACGTGACCCCTCTCCCATAAAATCCAGCAGTGACAGCTGCCCGTTCTCCCGCTCGCGCTGGGACTGCTGGGCTAACCCCAGGCCGGCATCCACTGCCGCCATTAACTGGGCCCGCTGGTGCTTCAAAGAATCAAAAGCGCCGCACTTGATCAGGCTCTCCAACACCCGCCTGTTAACGACCTTTGTATCGAGACGCCTGCAAAAATCATCATACCCGCTGAAGGGGCTGTCTTTTTCTCTCACCCGGATAATGGATTCAACCGCGGCCAGGCCGACATTTTTAACAGCGGCAAGCCCGAAACGGATCTTACTGCCGGCTACCGTAAAACTTTCCCGGCTTTCATTGACGTCAGGGGGCAGAACCTCTATCCCCAGCCGCCTGCACTCTTCTATATAGGCAGCAACTTTTTCAGTGTTGTCTTTTACCGATGTGAGCAGCGCAGCCATAAACGGCAGCGGGTAATTAGCCTTCAGGTAGGCAGTCTGGTAAGTAACCAGGGCGTAGGCCGCTGAGTGCGATTTATTAAAGCCGTAACCGGCAAAGTATTCCATCAGATCAAAGATCTGGCCGGCAATTTCCCCATCAACATCATTATCTCTGGCGCCTTCTATAAACTTAGAGCGAAGACCCTTGATGATTTCCTCCTTTTTCTTGCCCATGGCCCGGCGCAGCAGGTCAGCCTCACCCAGGGAGAAGCCGGCCAAGTCGCTGGCGATACGCATGACCTGCTCCTGGTAAAGGATCACTCCATATGTGTCCTTTAAGATGGGCTCCAGTTTGGGGTGAGAGTACTTTGTCTTCTTAGTACCATGTTTATTCTTCACAAAGTCTTCCACCATGCCGCTGCCCAGAGGTCCTGGGCGGTACAGTGCCACAAGGGCGACAATATCCTCAAAGACTTCGGGTTTAAGATCCCGGAGAATGGAGCGCATGCCGCTGCTCTCAAGCTGGAAAACACCGGAGGTCTCACCCCTCGAAAGCATTTCATAAGTTGCCTTGTTATCTATGGGTATGTTATCTATATTTAACTCTTCCCCGGTACTGTCTTTTAACAAACGAATCGCATCACTGATAACCGTAAGTGTCCTTAAGCCCAGGAGATCCATCTTTAAAAGGCCCAGTTCTTCAACAGTATCCTTGGCAAACTGAGTGGTTACCGGGCCGTCGGAAGCTTTATACAACGGAAGATAATGAGTTAGAGGATCTTTTGTAATCACCACGGCTGCGGCATGGGTGGAAGCGTGCCTGGGCATCCCTTCCAGGGCAGCTGCGGTATCTATTAATTTTTTTATCTCGGGTCTCTGATCATACTGTTCTTTCAATTCAGGCGCGTCGTTTAGTGCTTTTTCTATAGTTACGTGAAGCTCCATGGGCACCAGCTTGGCCACCTTGTCGACATCGCTGTATGGGATGTTCATGGCCCTTCCCACGTCCCTAATCGCAGCCCGCGCCGCCATAGTGCCGAAGGTAATGATTTGCGCCACTTTATCGGTGCCGTACTTCTGGACCACATAGTCAATAACCTCGACCCGCCGCTCATAACAAAAGTCGATGTCAATGTCCGGCATCGACACTCGCTCAGGATTGAGAAATCGCTCGAACAACAGCCCGTATTTCAACGGGTCGATGTTGGTTATGCCCAGGCTGTACGCTACCAGGCTGCCGGCGGCGGAGCCTCGTCCCGGCCCCACCGGTATGCCCTGCCGCCTCGCGAAGTCAATAAAATCCCAAACGATCAAGAAATAGGGAGAATACCCCATCTGTTTGATGACACCTAGCTCGAACTCCATCCGCTTCCCGATCTCATCGCTCAGTTCACCATATATCCTGCGGCCCCCCCGAAAACAGAGTTCCTCCAGGTATGTATCTGCGGTATACCCTCCGGGCACAGCATAATTAGGCAAAAAATACTTACTGAAATCCATGTACATATTGCATCGGCTGGCTATTTCGACCGTGTTTCGGATCGCCTGCGGAATTTCTCCAAATAAAAGGTTCATTTCATCAGGACTTTTTAAGTAAAGCTCTTCCGATTGAAATTTCAACCGGCCCGGGTCATCAACACTTCGGCCGGTCTGGATTGCCATGAGCACATCCTGGCTCTCCGCGTCTTCGCGCCTTACATAATGGACGTCGTTGGTCACAACCAGCGGAATGTCCAATTCCTTATGGATTTTAAGCAGTTCCCTGTTCGCCGTCCTTTGTTCCTGAAAACCGTGATCCTGAAGCTCTAAAAAGAAGTTACCCGGCCCGAAGATGTCCCGGTAAACCCCTGCCGCTTGCCGGGCTTTTTCATTTTCCCCTGCTAATACTTTTGAAGCAACCTCCCCGGCGATACAGCCGCTTAAAGCAATAAGCCCCTTGCTATACCTGGCCAATGCTTCCTTGTCAACCCTTGGCTTATAATAAAACCCCTTGGTGAAACCCAGAGAAACAATACTTAACAGGTTGCGATAACCCTCTTCGTTTTCTGCCAGCAGGACCAGGTGATTGAGGTTATCGTCCACTCTCGGGGTGCGGTCGGACATGGTGCGCGGCGCCACATAGACTTCGCAGCCCAGGATCGGCTTGATACCAGCCTTGTTACAGGCCTTGTAAAAATCCACCACGCCGTACATAGCACCGTGGTCTGTAATGGCCAGGGCGGGCATACCCATCTCCTTAGCCTTAGCTACGGCTTGTTTAATCCGGGCCGCGCCGTCCAGAAGACTGTATTCCGAGTGAAGGTGTAAATGGACAAACAAATCAGAATTCACCTACTCATAAAGAATATAATTCTTAACTGCCACTTAAGCATTTTCATACAATAAAGATTGGTCAGACTAAATCAGCCCATTCCCCTCCCGTGATCTTCTGCAGCTGTTCCATGGTAACGGGAAGAGCCGAGCGGGGTGTGCCGGCAGCGGCGTAAACCACCGGGAACCGGTGCATTGATCTGTCCAGCAGAATAGGTAGTTTGTCGGGCAGAGCTAACGGGCAAACTCCGCCAACGGAATACCCGGTTACACGCTTTACTGTTTCCGGGTCTGCCATCCTTACCTTGGAAACGCCGAGCCGCCTCTTCAGCTTACCACTTTTGATCCTATTATCACCGCTGGCTACAACCATGACCGGTCTTTCGTCGGCCATGAATACCAAAGTCTTGGCGATCTGCCCCACTTCCACACCCAGGGCAGCAGCAGCAAGCTCGCAGGTACTCGTGCTCTCCTCCAGTTCAGTAATTTTAAGACCCATATTGTACTGATCAATAAAGGACTGAACTTTTTTTATGACCGACATAAATATGTCCCCCTAAATTTTAATTATGGATGATTTATATCTTATCCCAAGGGGCAAAAACAAGGTTTAAGCAGCTTAAAGAAATCCGCGTTTTATGCTTTTGCCGGCGTTTTGTATTACTTTAACCCTGTAAAATCATGCTGTCTCAGGGCTTCAAACAAGACTACCGCCACGGAGTTCGCCAGGTTAAGGGAACGGGCCTCCCCGATCATCGGGATCCGAACCTGGTTCTCCGGCAAGGTGTCTAAAATCTCCTGGGACAGGCCCATGGTCTCCTTGCCGAAGACCAGATAGGAACCCGGGTTGTAACACACACTGGTATAAGAGCGGGTGGCCCTTTTGGTTACCAGATAAAAGCTGCGGCCGGGGTTTTCGTTTACGATTTCAAAAAAACTATCGTAATAGTGGATTTCCAGCAGGCGCCAGTAGTCCAGGCCGGCACGCTTGAGATATTTATCATCCGTTGAAAACCCCAGTGGCCGAACCAGGTGCAGGGCACAACCGGTGACCGCGCAGGTCCGTGCTATGTTTCCTGTGTTGGCTGGAATCTCTGGCTCAACCAGGACGATATTCACGGGCGCCCACCATCCTGTCCGCCCTGGATTGGGTACTGGCAGTGTTCTTTTAAAAAACAGCTTTCACATGCGGGTTTTCTTGCCAGACAGGTTGTCCTGCCGTGAGCTATCAGGCGGTGGTGTACTGACATCCTGTTCTGAGGCGGAATATAACCTGACAGATCGTCCTCAACCTTGCCTGGATCTCTGGCGCTTGTCAGACCCAGACGCCTGGCCACACGGTAAACATGAGTGTCAACGGGTAGCGCGCTTCCGTCAAAAGCCACCCCAAGAACAACCCCAGCGGTCTTCCTACCAACACCCGGGAGAGATTCAAGCTCTTTCCTGGTACCCGGAACCTGCCCACCGTGAAGCTTCAGGATTGCCCTGGAGGATTCAATTATATACTTGCTTTTGTTTCGGTACAGGCCGCATCCCTTAATTTCCTTGCCCAGTTCCTCCGGTGCAAGTGACGCGAAATCCTGAGGCGTGTTGTATTTTTTGAATAAATTTCCTGTAATTTGGTTAACCTGTTTATCTGTACACTGTGCCGACAGAATCGCTGCGACTAGAAGTTCGAAGTCGGTTTCAAACTTAAGGGACGTGGAGGCTATTGGATAGTTAAGTTCAAGAAGCTCCTGTATTTTATTAAATTTTTCTTGACTGCTCAATGTCTTTGTTTTAATAAAAAAAGACCCCTTTAAT
>DFAP01000143.1 GCA_002365855.1 Pelotomaculum sp. UBA3103
TGTCCACACCTACTATCAGGGTCTCTTCTGTGACTTGAAAAATCTTTTCATTCTGGGTATACTTCATCTTGAGTACCTCCTCTGTTATTTAAGGGTCGCTTCGCGAAGGCTGACACCTCGTATGTTAACAGGAGGTACTCTTTTTTTCAAAGCTCATTTTTGTTTATTACAGGAATGCTCCATTTTTCGTATAACATAAGCATCAAATGTTGCTACAGCAACAAATATTTTTGGTAGCACCTGCGCGGCTGAAATCCCCTCAGGATCCGGCCAAATCATAATTTACCATAGTACAGGTCGCACACAAGTCCCTGATAAGTTTCGCACCGGTACCTGGGCACATAAACCTTATACCGTTCCCACCAGGGTCTGTCCTCTTCGTGAATTGAGCAACTCAAAACGCGATGCCACCTTCCGAGCCATCGGAAACGCTTGGGCAGTTGATGGTCGTCGAGTTCCACCTGGACTGGCGAACGGTAGAGCTTAGTCATAATATCACCTACTACGAACATATGTTTGTATTTGGTATTATAACAGATGGATGCCTCCACAAAGTCCCGCCTCCGACACCAAAAAAAACCTTTATGTATCAAGGCTTTCGGGATTTTGACCGGAAGCCCTTTTTGCTATAATTTTGGTCGTATTTTGACCAGGATGTATGTGCACATACATCTTTGGGCGTGTAGAAAAGGGTGCCAGCCGCGTACATCATTAGAAAGGTGGGATCCCACACATCATGGCCAAAAGGAAAAAAACCAGCTCCAACCAAACCCCGAGCAAAAAGTGGTAAAGTTCTTACAGGAGGCAGTCCCTACATTTGAGGATGCTGAAAAGCTCTTCTGCGCCGGAGAGAAGGCCAAAAACCGCGCGAAGCGCACCATCTCCTGGCACATGGAAAACATCCACGTTTTCAAGAAAGCACTGCGTGAACATGACATTGAACTTGCCTAACATCTGTGCCTCGTGTATGCTATGATATTAGATAGGTGAAGAGGCAGTTATGGCAATTTCGTAATAAAAACCTGCCTAAGTGGTCAGTCAGTGATCTTTGGTTTTGCCGGCCTCGCCAAGCTCCGCCCGCCCACGGCCCTTTTGTGTCCAGCCCCGGTGGTCGATTTATTTCTCATATGTCGAGCAGACTTTTTTTCATGGACGTGAAGGGTTTTTTAATATAATGTATATATAAAGGACGTAATGAGGCAATATTTATCCAAAAAGTCAGTATCAGGTGGTTTTACAATGCCGACTTACAATTATCCGATGGTCTATATCGGGAACCTGGCTAATTTGAAGGCGTCTCTTCTCATCTCCGACAGGATCTTCTGCCGCGTATACGACAGCGAAGGATCAATTACCAATAGATGCCAGAACGGCAGCATTTATAACCTGGTAATAAAACAGGATGTTGTCTACGGCGATCTCCGGGTTGACCTGGCTGTTTACGAAGCCGCAGTTACCGGTACACCTCGTTTCACGCTGTCTCACGGCACTTTTGGAAATAAAGTGCGCGGCTTGTATTATGATAACCCGAACCTTGATAACCCCTGGGCCATTGATAAGTGGGAAGAAGAAGAAGTCATGCTTCTCTGGGGATTGACGACGACCAGCCAGCGCGCCGTCCCGAAGCATTTCCCGGTGTCTGTATTCGACAACCTGGAATTCTGTGAACTGTTAATCCTGTTTAATGGAGGTTATACAGTCATTAAAGAAGGCCGGGACGCCCCGGATGAAGCCAGCAAAAAAAAGATCGCCAATTTACATGACGCGCTAACCATGCTGACAGGCTGTTGATTAAACCAAAGCGATTAATATTAGGAGTGGCTGTATATATGTTTGCAACTGAAGCGAAAGGGCACCTTAAAATCCTTTTAGCTGATCCTGAAGTCCCCACCGTGATGTTGTGGGGCCCTCCCGGAGTCGGGAAGTCCAGCATTGTCCGGCAGATAGCTGCAGAAAGCGGCTGGGGTTTCCTCGACCTGCGGCTTTTGCTCTTGAACCCCATCGACCTGCGCGGCATCCCCTATCCCAACAGGGAAACCCGGCAAGCGGACTGGCTTGCCCCTTCCTTCCTGCCCCATGTCGGGCGCGACGGCGCGGAAGGCATCATACTTTATGACGAGATCACCTCCGCCCCACGGGCTGTGCAGGCTGCCGCCTACCAGTTGATCCTGGACCGGCGTGTCGGCGAATACCTCTTGCCGGAAGGGTGGCGCCAGGTGGCGGCGGGTAACCGGGCCCAGGATAAAGGCGTCAGCAACCAGATGCCCGCAGCGCTGGCCAACAGGATGATCCACTTTGAAGTTACCTGCTCGCTGGAGGATTGGAAGCGCTGGGCGATCCCCAACAGGATTGACCAAAGAGTGATCAGCTTTTTGAACTTCAGGCCTGAACTGCTTTACCGGTTTCCCAACCAGGCTGCTGAGATCAAAGCTTTCCCCAGCCCGCGCAGCTGGGAGTTTGTCCACAAGATCCTCCCCTCCTACGGTCAGGTGGACAGGGCTTTCCCGGCTATCTGCGGGGCAGTCGGCGAAGGCCCCGCCACTGAATTTACCGCCTTCTGCCGGATGTTTGAGCAGATACCCGACGCGGACGAGATCCTGGACGGCAGGACGACGGTAGTCCCGGATTCCCCCGATATGATTTACGCCTGTATCGGGGCCCTGGTCAGCAGCCTGTCCAATAATAAAACCACGGCCCGTTTGAGCAACTTTTTTGCCTTTGTCTCCATGTTGATGGTCGAGTACCAGGTGCTGGCGATCAATGACGCCGTGAAAGCCGGCCTCCGGACTGAACTGGTTATGCTGCCTGAATTCCGCGATTGGCTGACCAGGAACGTGGATGTCCTGGTGGGAGCGGATTAGTGATTGGGAGGTGCGCCAGTGCCGGATTCTAATTTTTTGATCGGTAAGGCCAGGGCCCGGATGCTCATGAAGTATCCCTTCTTCGGCTCCCTGGCCCTCTTCCTGCAGCCCAGGGAGGACACGTCCACTCCGACCATGAGGACTGAGGGTTTTGAGCTCATTTACCACGATGAGTTTGTACAGGGTCTGGTCAATACCGGTGGTATCTCCCGGTTGATGGGCGCCCTGGTCCACGAAATAATGCACGCGGTCCTCCAGCACATCTGGCGACGGGGTACCCGGGACCGGGATCTCTGGGACATGGCCTGCGATTATGTCGTAAATCAAATCGTCAAAGAACAGGGGTTCCAGCTGCCGCCCGGCGTTTTCATATCCGACCGTTTTAAAGGCATGACGGCAGATGCTGTGTACAATATCCTGCTCCAGGAACTGCCGCCTAAATTTCAGGACGAGGCAGACAGGGTCTCAGGGGAAATCGGCCCGGATAAACCCCTGCAGGATAAAAAGCCTGAAGGCAGGCTCCTGGACGACCATTCCGGGTGGGGTAAGAACAAGAGCGGACAGGATGAGTCCACCGACTCCAACACGGAAGCTTCGACCTGGAAGATGCGCGCCGCCCAGGCGGCCCAGGACGCCCAGCAAAGAGGCCACCTGCCCGCCGGTATGATACAGATAATCGAAAATATCCTGTACCCCAAACTGGACTGGAAGCAGGCTCTGGCTTCCTTTGTCCAGCCGACCCGGTCGGACTACACCTTCATCCCGCCCGACCGGCGCTTCGACTATGTATTCCTGCCGGAGTTCGGCAGCGAAGGGCTGGAAGATGTCGTTGTGGCCATTGATACTTCCGGTTCGGTCTGGCGTTTCTACAAGCAGTTCATCTCGGAAATGGTCAATATTGTCTACTCCTACCCGGAGTTCAAGGGATATATCGCCCACTGTGACACGGCTGTCCAACTCTTCCAGGAGCTTGACCCGGACAATATCCCGATGCAGTTTAAGGGCAGCGGCGGGACAAACTTCCGGCCCTTGTTTCAGGAAATCGAAAAACGCGGCATCACCCCGTCGTTGATGGTCTTCCTTACCGACGGAGACGCAACCTTACCGAAGAACCCGCCCCACTACCCCGTGCTATGGGTCCTGACCGGAGAAAATAAACCCATTCCCCACTTCGGTAACGTGGCCTACATGCATTTAGAGTAGGCGCCCTTCAAGCACGACAAGGGGACTCCGACAGGGGACGGTTCGAAAGTACCGGGATAAACCGGCATAGAGACGGGGATGAAGAGCCATTTGCAGCTTGCTAACAGAAGAATGGCAGGCTTTGTAATTACCTACCTATCGGTGTGCGGATAAAATAGAGTCAGCCCTCCGACACCATAATTTGTCTGAAAACCCGCTAAAATAGCGGGTTTTCAAGGTATTTATACTGATCTTCCAGTCGTTTTTCCCTGCAATTATAGTTTTAAATCCAGCAAAAAAAGCCAATCAACCCCCCATTGCCTCCACCAGTTTCTTTGTACCGACCATGTTGATGGCCCGTTTCAAATTATAAGCAAGAAAACTAAGCCCAAGCTCTCCTGTGGCTTTTTCTATGCCCTTGCATAACAGATAATGTGCTCCATGGTGCCACTTGACCGTTCCAAAGGGATGCTCTGACAGGCATAAACGCAGCCTTTGAGTCGGTATGTCATCACGGATATGCAATACCACTTTCTTCTTGGCCCGCCGCTTCAGCAAGGCGAAAGCGTTATAGGGGCTCTCCGATACAGGATACACCTGTAAGGGCCTTTGCGCTGTCCCAGAGTAGTGAAGGGGTCAGGCTTGCATTATTGCATTAGTAAAGGATTGTTATTTTAATGCAATAATGCAAGCCTGACCCCTTATAGTCAATGTGAAAACGTATTTCAAAAACGAACTAGAAAATATTTCTTTGTTACCATATTATTCTAACAACAAAAGGGTTTTTAAAATCCTTGGCTAACATAAAAAGCGCGTATATCCAATACCGCACACGCCTTCTTGAAAATCTCGTGAAATTTTTGTTCAGGATGTACGAAATTCTAACCATAAAAGCGCGGTTCAAAATCACCGCAAGCTTTGATACGCAAGGGATACAGGATTTTAGACCGGGCTGGAGTGAATACTCCTGATGTTATATTGCCGAGATAAAATCGCTTCCAGCGCATATGCCCCTACATAGGTCCGGAATTTA
>DFAP01000043.1 GCA_002365855.1 Pelotomaculum sp. UBA3103
AGGTACCTGTCCCCCTGTCCCAAGCTCCTGCCGTTTCCAGGCAGGAGCTTTTGTCTTGATCGTATTTTGTTTCTAGAAGCCGCTTTCCTTAATAAACCTCTCCAGTTCTTCCAGGTCCTCCTCGGTTACTCTGGCTGGCGTAACTCCACCCATGAGCAGGAGACCCTCAATTCTGTCCAGCTTTTCTTTTTCTCTTTTTGAGTTTTCCAGGTTGCCCTTTCTCCGGTGATAATGGAATAATTCCATGGCTTGACGCCGGTCGTAAAGATATATGGAGGAGCGTCCTGACTGATCGTCTTCTGAATTGTCCCAACGGGCTCTGTAGCGGTCGAGCACTCCGCTTTCCTCGGCCAGGCGCAGGGCGACCCGGCACAGTAAATCCCCCTGGGCGCCTTCCTCATACTCCTGAGCCAGGATTTCCAAAGCCACCGCTATCGGTATGTAGCCATCCCTGGTTTGTTGCTCTGCCTGAGATTGCAGTTCTGTACAGTTTTCTCTTTCCTCAATTTCGTTGTTGGTTGGTTCAACTGCCGGGTCATAAGTTCTGACCGGTTTTTTAAGTAACTCAACGTTTTCCTTGAGTTTTCTATGGAGGCCCCTTCTTCTGGCTGCCATTCACATCACTCCCCGATGAAAATAAATAGGTTTAAAGAAGTTTATCAGAGATAAATAAAAAGATACGTAATCTTGTCAGCCAACCTCCTGAACAGATTCACATTAATCTCAGGATATTATAAAAATTATGAAAAAGCAAGGCGGCGCCCGCCAAAGCGGTATTGCATAAATGTAAATTTGGGGTTGAGTGGATTGAGGCCGGGCTTAACCGGGCAAAAAAAAGGGTTGAAATGTTTAAAAAAGCACGCGTTGGATGTTCTGGCGAGGTTTTTAGTATAAATTTTAATTAAAAATATTAAATTATTGCGTTGCTATTATTGACATTTGTCCATAATACTTTTTATAATAGTTATGAAACAATGACCATAACTATAGTTAATTAATGAATAAGAATGGAGGTGAAATCATGAAGGTAGCGGTTACCTCACAGGGTCAAAATTTAGACAGCAAAGTTGACCTGAGATTCGGACGCGCCAGCTGGTTTATCGTTGTGGATACGGAGACAGGTGAATACCAGGCTGTCAGCAATGAACAGAACCTGAGCGCAGGTCAGGGCGCCGGTATCCAGTCGGCGCAAAATGTCAGCCGCCAAGGAGTGGAGGCTGTAATCACCGGGAACTGCGGGCCGAAAGCCTTTAGAACACTTAACGCCGCCGGCATCAAGATTTTTACCGGCGCTGAGGGCAGTGTTTCGGGTGTTTTGGAACAGTTCAAAAGCGGAAAGCTGTCAGAGGCGTCAGGCGCTAACGTAGAAGGTCACTGGGCCTAACATGTAAATCAAATTAAATTTAATTAAGGCAGGTGAAAATAATGCCAAGAGGAGATGGAACCGGGCCGGCAGGTAAGGGGCCTGGAACAGGAAGGCGCAAAGGCCGGTGCGGAGCAGGCAGCGGTCAGGGACAGGGTCCGGGTCAAGGACAAGGTCAGGGCAAGGGCCAAGGTCAAGGACAAGGTCAGGGCAAGGGCCAAGGACAAGGTCCGGGTAGGGGTCCGGGACGCCAGCAGGGTTAATTCTACTAATAGCTGTAAAACAAAGGAAAGGATGGATTTTCATGCCGGGTTTTAACGGAATGGGCCCGCAGGATATGGGTTCTATGACAGGCCGGGGGCGTGGTTTTTGCATTAGCTATGCTGCTCCGGGAGCAGGTTATACCTCAGGGTTTGGCCGGTGCGGCGGCAGAGGATGGCGGCACTGGTACCATGCCACAGGGCTGCCCCGGTGGGCCAGGTGGACTGCACCGGCGGGCGGCGAGCAGGAGCTGGGCTCTCTCAAGGAACAGGTTTCCATCCTTGAAAGCGCTCTTGAGCAGTTAAAAAAAAGAATTCAAGACAGTATTGACAAGGAATAGTTATAACAGCCCATAACAGGGGGAAAAATAAATGTCATTAAACTTGACAGTTGCTGTGGCAAGCGGCAAGGGAGGGACTGGTAAAACCACAGTTTCCGCCTGCCTTGCCCTGGCGGCGGCCGAAGCAGGGCATAAAACATCATATTTGGACTGCGATGTTGAGGAGCCGAACGGCCATCTCTTTTTGAAACCCCAAATCAGGCGCCGCTCTTACGTCGGCATACCGGTTCCCGAAGTTGATGAAGATAAATGTATCTCCTGCGGCGCCTGCGGGGAAATTTGTCAGTTCAGCGCCATAATTTGCATACCACCGCAGGTCCTGACTTTTGAGAATATGTGCCACGGGTGCGGGGGTTGTACCCTGGTGTGCCCTGTGGGGGCGATCAGCGAAAGGGACAGAAGAATTGGTGTGGTTGAGGAAGGCCGTTCGGACGGCATAGGTTTTACGCATGGCCGGCTGGATGTAGGGGAGGCCATGAGCCCGCCCTTAATAAAGGCGGTGCGGGCGTCAGGCAAAGAAGCCGGGCTTAACATTGTCGACGTTCCACCGGGGACTTCCTGCCCTGTTATCTCGGCAGTAAGAGGCGCAGATTATGTTCTTTTAATTACCGAGCCCACCCCCTTCGGGATTAACGACCTCGGCCTTGCCGTCGACATGATCAAGGAACTGGGCATAAATCACTCGGTAGTTATCAACAGGTCTGATCCAGAATACACAATGGCCCGTGATTTCTGCGCGGAAAGAAATATCAAGGTCCTGGCTGAAATTCCAGATGACCGCAGGGTGGCCGAGGCATATTCCAGAGGAGAACTACCCTATACTGCCATACCTGATTACCGGGAGCTTTTTCAAAAGCTCTTCCACTCAGTTCTGGAGGAGGTGAGACGGTGAAAGAGATCACGGTTATCAGCGGCAAAGGCGGCACCGGCAAGACAAGCCTGGTGGCATGCCTGGTCGCACTGGCTGAAAGGCCGGTTGTGGCGGACTGTGACGTAGATGCCGCCGACCTGCACCTGGTGCTCTCGCCGGAAATTAAGAAAACAGAAGATTTTTCAGGTGGGAAAAGCGCAAAAATTATACCCGAAAAGTGCACGGGCTGCGGCAAGTGCTACGAGGTCTGCCGTTTCGGCGCGGTGGTCAAGGGTCAAAAAGAACGAGCTGCTTATTCCATAGATCACATAGCCTGTGAGGGGTGCGGTGTCTGCAGCTACTTTTGCCCTGAGAAAGCGATTGAATTTAAGCCTTGTGTCAACGGTCAGTGGTTTATTTCTGACACTCCATACGGACCCATGGTTCACGCCAGGCTCGGCATTGCGGAAGAAAACTCCGGCAAGCTGGTTACCCTGGTGCGCGGTCAGGCAAGGGCGATCGCGGAGCGGGATAACCTGAACTATATCATTAACGACGGGCCTCCGGGTATTGGCTGCCCGGTCATCGCTTCGGTTACCGGAGCTGACTGTGTGCTGATAGTAACCGAACCAACTGTATCCGGTGAGCACGACCTGGAACGGGTCATTGAACTTGTAAGGCACTTTAGAATTCCCGCTTACGTGTGTATTAACAAGTTCGATATCAATACCGGGATGAGCGAAAGGATTACTAAGAAGGCCAGGGAAAGCGGGGCGGAGGTGATCGGTAGGATCCGCTATGACCGTACTGTAACCGAAGCACAGATAAAAAAATTGCCGGTGGTAGCATTTAAAGAATCACCGTCGGCAATAGATATCAGGGAAGCCTGGGAAAATATTTTAAAAAAAATTGACAGTAAAAATAAAGGAGTGTAAACAACCATGAGAATTGCCATGCCGGTCGCAGGTGAAAGTCTTTGCATGCATTTTGGTCACTGTGAAAAATTTTATTTCTTTGATATCGACCCGGCTTCAAAAAAGATTATCAAGAAGGAAGCACTCACCCCTCCGCCTCATGAGCCCGGGCTGCTTCCCAGGTTGTTGCACGAAAAGGGTGTGAATGTTGTTATAGCAGGTGGTATGGGCGCCCGCGCTCAGCAGTTATTCAAGCAAAACGGTATTGAAGTGTTAGTTGGCGCCCAGGCTAAAGGCAGCCTGGAGGAAACAGTCGAAACCTATCTGTCCGGCTTGCTGGAGACGGGAGACAATCCCTGCGACCATTAAATTAGTTTAAACTGTTTAACTAACAATGCCTATAAATCGCAAAAATCAGGGAAGGGAGATCATGCAATGGAGCAGAATGAAAAGTGCGGTTCTGAATGCGGCTGCGGGGATGAAGAATGCGGCTGTGAAGCCGGAGAGTGCGGCTGCGGGGATGAGAAAAAAGATGTAAATGCTGACGAGGATAAATCGGTTCTCGAAAAGATTCCTGTAAATAATTTCAGCAGCGTGCAAAATGTAATCGCCGTTATGAGCGGCAAAGGCGGCGTAGGTAAATCTATGGTAACTTCTCTGTTGGCCGGCGGCTTCAGGAAAAAAGGCTATGAAGTGGGAGTTCTTGATGCGGATATAACCGGTCCCAGCCTGCCTAAAATGTTTGGTATTAAAGGTAAGTCCGAGGCCACCGAATTTGGTATGCTTCCATCCGAAAGCTCCACCGGCATCAAGGTAATGTCTATAAATTTACTGATGCGCCAGGAAGATGATCCTGTTATCTGGCGCGGTCCGATACTCTCCAACGTGGTAAAACAGTTTTGGACTGATGTAGTCTGGACCGACCTTGATTATTTGTTTGTGGACCTGCCCCCGGGCACCGGTGATGTGCCGCTGACAGTGATGCAGTCACTTCCCCTGAATGGCCTTATAGTTGTAACTTCACCTCAGGAACTTGCTGCCATGATTGTTATGAAGGCAATCAAAATGGCCAGGCAGATGAATATACCTATACTCGGTTTGATTGAAAATATGAGCGGGGCGGTTTGCCCGAAATGCGGCGAAGAGTTTCAGCTGTTTGGGCCCGGCCGCGGAAAAGAAATGGCGGAAAAATATAATATACCATTCCTTGGGAGCCTGCCCGTTGACCCGAATCTTTCCAATCTTTGCGACCAGGGAAAAATAGAGGAATACAGCAGCAGCTTTTTTATGGATACTATTCCAAAGATACTGGGAGCGGCAGCGGACAAAAAGCCGCCGGCATAAGGAAACATTGAATTCCATATTTAACATAAAACCCCGGTTACTTTCCACCGGGGTTTAAAATACATCACCAGACAGTATTTTAAAAGAATTTTCTTATGGTAATCCTTCAGAATTGGTTATCAGCGCCAATTTACAGTAGAGTATATAAGCCCAGATTGTTTAAATCAGTATTTACAACAGTTGTCCTGGCCTGTATCATAATATGAAATCTGTTTTATAATAAAATGTATGACGGAGGGGTGATATGAATGCCCAGGCCGCCTAAGTGCAGAAGAGTAGAGCAGTTTCCTTCGATAACTTATTTTAAACCGACTGGCATACCTATATTTGAACTCACAGAAATAGTTCTGACAGTGGAGGAGCTCGAGGCTATCCGCCTCAGGGACCTGCAGGAACTTGAGCATGAGGAGTGCGCCGGGAAAATGTCTGTTTCCCGTCCCACCTTTCATAGAGTACTGGCCTCCGCCAGGCAGAAGGTCGCGTTTGCTCTGGTTAACGGCGCGGCCCTGAAAATTACCGGTGGAAACTTCAAGCTGGCTGAACATAAACTGGAATGTCATAAATGCGGTCATCGCTGGGAGGGGACCATCTGCCGGCGCAGGACCGTATGCCCGGCCTGCGCCGGGAGAGACTGGATAAGAGTTGATTAAGTGAATTAAGATATATTTAAGTAACGGGGGGATGTAAATGTGCTGAAAATTGCCATGCCGTACAAGGGAGGTAAGGTTAACGAACATTTTGGGAGCAGCAGTGAGTTTGTCATTATTGAGTCGATTAGCGGCAATATAACGGGTAAAGAGATCCTGACCAATGAGGTTATGCACAACCATGGCGGGTTGGCCAGGATACTGAAAGCAGAGGGAGTCAATGTTGTAATTACCGGGGGTATCGGACTTCCAATGGCTGAAGCGCTTCAAAATGAAGGATTTATATTGATTAAGGGCGCTTCTGGAGATGTTGAACGGGTAGCCGGGGAATATTTGAAAGGTACGCTTATTTCCTCCGTGTCCATCGGCTGTATGTGCGGAGGTAAACACAGGCACAGCCACGGCCAGGGGCGATAAGCACAGGGGAAGCACAGGGGGACGGTTCTCTTGTGTCACTTCAGGGAAGCACAGGGGGACGTCCCCCTGTGCTGGACCTGGT
>DFAP01000056.1 GCA_002365855.1 Pelotomaculum sp. UBA3103
CGGCCTCCCCAGAGTCCCCTTTTCAGACCAAAAGATATCTATGTTAATTGGCATATACGGGAGGTATTTAGAGGCCCTGCAAGATATTTAGTTGATTAAACATCCCTACAAGAATATTTTACATATTACCTTGCAAGGCAAGAACACCGTCCCCACTTGCTACTTGCAGAAAACGTAGCGGTCCAGGCCTTTTACCCATCCGGTCCAGCTGTCATCTTCGTACTCGCGGCTGCCTACCGCGGCTCCGAACATGTTTGCTGCCGCGTCGATCATGTCCAGGTGGTGCAGAACGGCAGCTTCCAGGAACTTCGGCCTTTTAGGCGACTGCCACTCGTACTGCCCGTGGTGGCTGACGATCATATGGGTAAGTTTGAGCTTTAGCTCCATCGGAAAATCAGTCAGCTGGCTGATATATCTGTCTAGCATCTGGACGCCGAGGACGATATGCCCCAGCAGGCGGCCTTCGTCGGTAAAATCAATGCCTGTTCTGCAGCTGTATTCTTCGACCTTGCCAATGTCGTGAAGCAGAGCGCCGGTTACAAGCAGATCCCGGTCCATTTCCGGATAGGCCGGGG
The DNA here is from genome assembly GCA_002365855.1 of Pelotomaculum sp. UBA3103. GTDB lineage: Bacteria > Bacillota > Desulfotomaculia > Desulfotomaculales > Pelotomaculaceae > UBA3103. Next base: position 576 of record DFAP01000056.1, read on the forward strand.
CGATCCGGCCGGCGGCGCAGGCAACGCCGAGGCTGTGCTCCAGGAGCCCCCCGATCGTGGCGTGGTGGTTACGCTTGGCGGCGGGCGCTGTGATAAAAACGCCGGTAAAATCGTCATCCTTGAAAACGATGGACAACAGGTCCTTTAAATACTTGTTTTCTAACGAGTCAATCAGTGAGAATAACTTCTCCCTGGCAGCCTGCTCCTCAATGTTGCCGGGTGGTATGAATTTCCTGGGGTCTACCCTGCCATCCCGGCAGCAGTCCATGGATGTTACCTGTATTTGCATCCTGCCGTTGTATTCTGTTACCTGGCCCCGTACTTTCACTATTTCTCCGGGTTTGCAGCTCTGATACATTTCTTCTGTCGGCTCCCAGACCCTGCCCTCTACCTGTCCGGTCCTATCGCCCAGGACCACGGCCAGATAGTTTCCCGAGCCGTCACGGTAGGGCAGCAGCTTCATCGATCTCAAGGCGAAAGTTCCGCTGACCTCCCGGCCCGGCTGAATTTGTCCGATATATGTTTCTTCCATAACTAATCCTCCCGAATATGATAACTGTACTATAATTATAAACCATAATGTGACCAAACAGCTGTCACCTGGGGAGAAAATTTGTTCGTTTTCTTGTAATGTACCGGGAACGACTTAGGGTTATGGGACCGTTCTGGTTATCCGCCTGCGGGGCGGGTTTTTCTTTTAATAAAAAAAAGTTAAAGAAACTAATAAATTGTTTCTCTGTTCCTGTTCTTACTTAAAGCGTATCTCGCTTACATATTTTACCTGGCAAGGCAAGAACCTTCCCCACTTGCTAGTCCCCACTTGCTATATATAGGGTGAATCCCCCAAAGTCGCGGCGCCGCTCCATGTGTTCCCGCACGTATCTCTCCAAAACCACTGGTCGTAGCGTGGGAGAAAACCACTGAGAATCGAGGAAAACAGTATGAATTTCCCGTTGGGATATGGCTGCCATGACTTCTGCTTCTCCGTTACGGCCGAAAGCCGTGGCCAAAGGGTAGTCAAAAGAGGTAGGATTTTTTAAGCCGGACACAAGGTAGTAAAACCCGGCATGAGGACTGAGGATAAATGCTCGTTCATTTAAAGCTTCTTCAGTAAGGCTCTTGGCAAAGCTATTAATCTCTTTCTGCTTATCGGTGTTAATTAAGACTCCGCGAAAATGAGGAAGGGTCGATAGCTGATAGTCACCGGTTGAGACCTTCACCAAGGGATTAATAAACATAAAACCCAGGCCAATCCCGAACCACAGCACCAGTCCTGCTTTAATCAGACGTATCCGCCGCGTGGTTATGTGCGGTTTGGTCCGGTACCAGACATAAGTCAACCCAATCAGGAGTTCAGGGATCACATAAGTCAAGTGTGTTCTGTCGGCACGTGGGAACACCCCTAAGAAGGCTGCGCCGACAAAAAGAAGTACCGTTATTGTCAGATTTCGCTTATCTGGACCTGGACGAACCCAGGCGGCCAGAAGGGCGCCAAAGGTTAGAAAGGGTAAAAGGAACGGCGCCAGCAGGTAGATCTTTTTCAGGTTATCCAGGGACCCCACATTTCCAAGAAGAACAACTATCTGGTTGAGCCCGTCGAGATAAGACATTCCTCCCAGGCGGATATATGTCCCCTTGTTGATAAATCCGTAATCAATAAGTTTTTCGGTTCCACCACTGAATAAGACCGGCAGGAAAACCAGAACTGAAACTAAAAGAAAACCAGATAAAACAATAAGAAAATCAACAATCTTTCCCTTCCTCTTCAATGGTATGCCTCCGGTATTGAAGATCACCATTAGCAAGAGCGCAGCCAGGGCATAAATTCCAATATTCTGCTTGGAGGCAAAACACAGGCCCGCGGCCAATCCGGCAGCAGCCAAAGCGCCTGTTGATCTGCCATTGCCGGTTTTGTTTACCGCCTTCCCGCTTTCCCTCCACAATAGAGCGGCCTAAAAGCAGCCCATAAAAAAAAGATTTGCCAGGGGTTGATAAACAGCACACTCGGGCGGCGCATAGACGATCAGGGCCATGACCATTATGAATGGAAAACCCTGGGTCACGCCAAGCAGTTGGACGATTCGGCAAGACAAAAGAACAGTCAACACAAAACAGAGCACCATAACCCCTTTGACGACCAGGATCTCCGTGCCGAATATAGTGGTAAAGAGAGCGGTCAGGTAGACTGAGAGGGGAGTGGCGCCAAAAAACACGTCACGATAAAGGACATCACCTGATGTAACGCGGTGCGCCACCTGTAAAAACCAGCTTGCATCCGCCATATTGATACCGTCGGCGATGCTAATAAAAAAGCCTAAGAAAAACAAACACAAACCGCTGAAAAACCAGAAGCCGTACCTTACTATAAAGGAGCAAGTATTAGCCGGACATGGGCATTCTTCCTTAATTCCGCTCATACCAGCTCACCTCGGAAGAGCTGGAATGGTAAGAAAGCGCGCCAGACAGCTACCCGTTCCAAGATGCTTTCAAGCTTTGCCCCCCACGACCTGTTCACCAAAAAAGGAGGGAAAAACCCGAAGCGAGCCATTTCAAGCCGGCCGAGGCCGGCGCTCTGCATGGCCCGAAAGATTGGAGCCGGGCGCATACGGGTGATGCCCTGATCGCCCTGCCACGTCATACCGGGTGTGACCAGGATCTGAACGTAGTAAAGCAAGTTGTACGGATTTGGCTCGAGGAAAACCACGCGCCCGCCAGGCTTCAGCAGGCGCGTTATTGCTTCAAAACATAGCGGCAGGTTATGAAGGTGGTGAAGGACGAAAAAGCCTGCAACCGCATCAAACTGTCCATCCAACTCAGGGGAGTGATCTATTATGTCTGCGCAGTGCAAAGGAATATTATAGCGTCCGCCGTCAAATAAGCGCAGTTGTTCCAGGAGGACCGGTGAGAGATCCAGGCCTTCCACCAGCACCCCCTTCTGAGCTAAAAGGAGAGTGTACCGGCCCATACCGCAGCCAACTTCCAGCACCCGCTCGCCCGGTAAAATGCCGGCAAATCGCAGCAATTCATCGACATGCCGCCGGAGGTAGCGGGTTTCCCGCGGTACCATATGGGGTTTTTCTGAATGCTCATAATATTGCCTCTGAATCAGATTATGCCTGTGTAATTTTTGCTGGTGATCTTGCTCCAAGGTTCTTTTCCCCTCCCAATGGATTTTCCTCTATCTGGGCAAAACGCTCTCCGATGTATGTTTTCACCGGAACCAGGCCGGCGCTGTGCCCCGGGGACGAGTGGCCGTGGTTCCACTTCCAGGAAAGCACCCGGGCAGCTGCGAGGCAGCCGGTTTTCATACGCTTCCAGGAGCTATAAGCGGAGCCGCCGCCCGGACGGCGGGACCGTACCACAGGAACAGAGGCCATTGACAGTCCGGTACAGCCAATCATAGCCACTATGAAAGGATGGGGCTCGTTCATGGACAGAAGGCTGTCAACCATCTGCCGGCTCATCGCTAAAAACATGCCGGCGTCTGCGGGAACGCCGCATAAAAGGTGAAGTAGCCCTTTGAAAAGGCGGGAGGTGATCAGCCTTAAAGGGGACTCATACCAGCCACACCTGCCGGCAAAAACGGCGTTAGGTCCCTTTTTCATCTTGGCCAGCAGGACAGGGATTGCCTCCGGGGGATCCTGCAGATCCGCATCCAGCACCACCACCATTTTACCCCTGACAAATTGCAGCCCGGTCAACACGGCACGGTGTTGACCGGCATTTTGTTTCAGCGCCAGCACAGCTACCCGGGGATCGTCCCGTGCCAGTTCCTCCAGGACGGCAAGGGAGCCCTCGGGGCAGGCGTCGTCCACAAATATGATTTCATAATTGATCCGTCCTGTTTCAAAAATGTGACGCAGGCGGTCGTGAAGTTCGCGAAGTGTTTCACGGTTCCGGTAAACAGGAAGAACAACGGTGACATCCGGGTCTTGAGGCCCCGTTACTGCAGGCGCTTGATCATTTGTCTTTTCCCATGGCGATAACTGAGCTTTAATAGACGGCATTGCCAACCTCCATTTATAGAAGCGAAAGGCTGCGGGGACCAGAATCAGCGCCCTTTCGCTCCCGGCTCCCCGGAAATCTTCTGAGCAAGGCCATAATAGGCGTCCTGATGGAGAAGAAACCAGGAGACGGTTTTTTCCAGCCCGGCCCGGAGCGGATGACGGGGCTTCCATCCCAGCAAGTCCCCAGCCTTCCCAATATCGGCCACCCAGTGGGCTTTATCGGAGAGGGCGGGCGGGGTAAGCTCCCACCCGCACCTTAATTCGCCGCCCGGTCACGGCTTGAACCAGGTCGACGACTTCCTCATTGCTCCATTGCTCTCCGGTACCTACATTAATAATTTCACCTGAAGCCTTCTCCGCCCTCAGGGCGAGCAGGCAGGCCTCCACCAGGTCTTCGACAAAGACAAAATCCCGCCGGTAGCCGGGGACGGTTAAAGCCAGTTCACGGTTACCCAGGGCAGCCCTGATAGCTGTAGGAATAAGGCGCGACGGTGACTCCCAGGGGCCGTAGACTGAAAATGCCCTCAGCGCCACCACCGGCCGGCGGTTCGCCCTGGCATACTGCTGGCAAAGCAGTGTCGCCGCAGCCTTGGCCGCGCCATAGAAAGTTAAAGGCTCCGGGCAATCCGATTCCCTCATTGGCCCGCTCTTCGCGCCGTATTCCGAGGATCCCCCCAAATGAACAAATAGCCGGTAGTCCAGCGGCGCAGTTGCTTCCAAGAGGTTGAACGTACCCAGGATGTTGGTTCTTAAAATCTCCCGGTGCTCCTGAAAAGCAGGAGCCACGCCCCGTGCCGCGAGATGGTAAATGATCTCCGGGCTGACTTCCCGCACAGTCTTTTTCAGCCCTTCACGGTCGGTCATATCTACCGCGTGAAGGTATAAACCAGGGAGCAATTTTTCAATTCTCCACAAGTATGAGCCTGGCCGGATAATAGCATGGACTTCGGCGCCGTACCGGAGCAGTTCCTGAACCAGGTTGGCGCCGATAAAGCCTGCCCCGCCGGTAACCAGTACGCGCCTGCCCTTTAGTTCATTCATTACGGGGAAACTCCTTTCTGTCCCCGGGCTGTGTCATCACGCCGCGCCAGGACCGGACCGCTTTTTCAAGTCCGTGCCGGTCCCGGGCCACGTCCTCAGGCGATCTTAGCTGAGCCTCTTTAAGCGCCCCGAGGAGGCGGGGGATCCCGGCAGCCATGGCGCCGCCTCGGATGTCCCGGTGAAAAGAGCGCCGTAAAAAGCTGAAATGACACCCCAGCCTGGCCATTTCACCGATGAGCAGGCGGCAGGGGATGGGGTGACCGCGTTCCGGCAGGGTCAGACCGCCAAAGCCAAAGGGAATAGTAAAAATAGGCCGGATGTCTTCAACCGTTCCATCAACCAGGGCAGTAAAGATATTTGGCGTGTTTCGTTCAATCGCCAGATCATTCAAGCCGATGTAGACCCGTGATAACGGCAGGCGGGCTAATTCTCCGGCAAGCTCCACCGCAGCAGCGGTCTCAATTAAAATACCCACCCCACAACGGCCTCCGACCCGGTCCAGAACCGTTTCGACCTCTTCCAGCGCCCGCACCATGGGGATAAGAATCTCGTCTGCCCCAGCATTAACAGCCTGCGCTACTTCTTCTGCTGTTGTCCTGCCGTAACAGTTTATCCGGCAGATGACCTTCGCTTCGGTGCACGCCCGAACCCGTCGCAAGTCTTCAAGGGTATCATAATTAATTTGGGTATCGGCCCAAGCTTGCCGCTGTTCCTTACCTATGTGCTCCCAGTCAACAATTATACTGTCAACTCCCGCAGCAACCGCTTGCCGGATGAACGCGGGATCTGTTGAAAACAGCACCAGTTCAAACTTATCAGTCATGCTTACCTCCTCCGGCAGACAACAACCAGTGATGAACCCCAGGGCCACGAGACAATCTTGCCAAGTTTTGCTTCTAATACGTTTATCCAGGTCAATACCGTATTTAAGCAGGGAATGGTAAATCTTCAAAGTCACGCCATATTCTGCCAGAAAACCCGACTAAAACGTTTAAGTTGATATCTATATCGCAATATTATTACAAGATATGAATTTGACCCGGCTTATGACACGGAGGGAAAACTTGGGGTCTGTTGGCAATTTATGGAGTGAGATAATGGGACGGTTCTCTCGTCTCACTTTGACTCAGATTTATGAAAAAAAATTTAAGGAGAAGGAAAATTTGTTTTCTTAAATCGAGATACAGTTGTGTGCTAGCCTGCGTCGCAGAGTGTTTAACATTTTGAGAAACGCATTGCAATAAAAATAGCAAAAAGACAGGATATGACAAATTTCCCGAAGGTAAATCATTGCCCAACATCTAATGACTATTTACATATTCCATGAGAAAAAGAGTGACAAATTTTTTGCCGTTGCCGGTGACAACCGAAAAGGGGTTGCATAGAATGCCGTGTTTCAAGCTCAATGAGGAACCCAGGAAAACAGGAATAGATTTTGTCGGTGATATTCCCTGGGGCAGTCATTTTAGCTTCTTATACCAGGAGAAAGAAGACTTGATTGACATTTTAGTCCCCTACTTCAAGGAGGGTCTGGAGAACGGCGAGTTCTGCGTATGGGTTACATCAAATTTAATATCAGTGCGGGAGGCTGAGGCGGCCCTGAAACAGGTTGTCCCAAATTTGGACACCTATTTGCAGAGAAGGCAGATAGAAATCCTTCCCTATACAGAAATTTATTATAAAGACGGCGAATTCAACCAACAATCTGTTCTAAAATCGTGGGATGAAAAATGTGATCATTCTTTAACTAAAGGGCTTGACGGCATCAGGGTTACGGGTGATACGGGTTGGCTTGAGGAAAAGAACAAAAGAAGTTTTATGGAATATGAGGCTGAAGTTAACCGCAGGCTTGAAGGCCAAAAAATGATAGCTTTTTGTACATACCAGCTAAGTCAGTGCAGCTCATTAGATATTATCGATATAGTTAATACCCACAGCCACACATTTGCCAGGGGAGAGGATAGTTGGAAGTTAATAGGCAGTGTTAAGTTTAAAAAAACAGCGACAGATCTGGTAAAGGTAAACCAGCACGTTATTAATATACTTGACAGTATTACTGACGCTTATTTTGCTCTGGATAATGAGTGGCGCTTAATTTATATCAATAAAGAAGCAAAAAACTTCTATAAAAAAGTCGGGTTTGATCCTGAGGGATTTACAGGTAAAAAATTCTCGGAATTGTTCCCTCAAGCGATCGGAACAAGATTTTACAATGAATACCACAGGGCCGTATCGGAAATGGTCAATGTGCATTTTGAAGAACGTTCGGTCTATGGGAACAAGTGGCTTGAAGTTAATGCTTATCCGTCTGAGACAGGACTATCAGTGTTTTTCAGGGATATTACTGAACGCAAAAAGTCGGAAGAAGCGCTTCGCCAGTCAGAAGAACGGTTTAATAAGGCCTTTAATGCAAACCCATTATCAATGGCTATTTTTTCACCGGCAACAGGAATAATAGTTGATGTAAATGATAGTTTCGTCAGAAGAAACAGGTTCAGTAGGGAAGAGTTGATCGGATTCAAAGCAATAGATTTGGAATTCTGGGTAGATGCAGAGGAACTCTTAAAGTTTACACAAGAGGTCAAACAAAATGGCCGTGTCTATAATTTTGAAGCAAGATTTCGTACAAAGTCAGGTGCGCTAGAGATAGCTTTGGTATCCGGGGTTGTTATTAATCTCAATGGTGAGGACTGTATCCTTGCAATAGCTAATAATATTACTGAGCTGAGGCGCTACCAGAATGAAATGGCGCGTTTGGAGCGGCTGAACTTGATCGGCGAAATGTCTGCAAGTATTTCCCATGAGATAAGGAATCCAATGACCACGGTTAAAGGTTTTCTGCAGCTGCTCAGGGAAAAGGATAAAAATGTCCAGGAGAGAGAATTCTTCGACCTGATGGTATCGGAGTTAGACAGAGCTAACTCGATCATTACCGAGTTTCTTTCACTGGCCAGAAATAAAGCGATTGAATTCAAGGAGAAAAACCTTAACAGTGTAGTAAAGTCTATAGCCCCTTTGATTGAAGCGCATGCAATGAAAGAAGGTAAAACTGTTATTTTGGATTTAGGAGATATACCCAAATCACTGCTGGACGAGAAAGAAATCAGACAGGTTATCCTGAATCTTGCTCGTAACGGTTTAGAGGCGATGCATCCTAAAGGCTGTTTAAATATCAGTACTTTTATGGAAGGGCAGGAAGTTATTTTAGCTGTGCAGGACCAGGGCTGCGGGATTCCTCCTGATGCGCTTGAACAGATAGGGACACCCTTTTTTACTACCAAGGATAGCGGGACAGGCTTGGGACTGGCTGTTTGTTACTCTATCGCTGAAAGACACAAGGCAAAAATTGTTGTTGAAACAGGCACAGAAGGCACTACCTTCTACGTAAGGTTCAATACAGGATGAGCCGAATGAAAAATAATGTAATAGTAAAACAGCCTGATAAAGATAATATGATAGCTTAACGCGTATGCGGCAGAGGATGGATCTTCTCTTGTCGCATTGTTATTTAACGGCCAACGGAACAATCTTTCCTTACATATTTTACCGGGCAAGGCAAGAACTGTCCCCACCTGTTAAAAGAAAGATCTTGACGGGCGGGCCTCATGTCAAATTATAATTGGGTAGGCAACCAAAAATTTAAAATGAGAGGTGTCTATGATGAGGCTGGTAAAAATCCTGGCCGTCTTGTTATCCATTTTGATGCTGGGCCTGGTTGGTTGTGCAAAGCAGAGTGAGCAGGTAAATATGGAAAAACCACAGGACGAAACGGTCCTTGCCGGGTTTAACCAGTTGATTGGGGTAAATGCAGCAGAGAACGATATCCTGGACTTTATTGACGCCAATATCGGCAAAGTCTCAAAAGAAGGGGCGGGCTGGCTGGTTACCGGCTATGAGGCCAGGCAGAAAAGCTCACTAGCCCTATTGGACGAGCAGTTTACCGAAGGAAAGGAAGAAAAATGGTCTGTTATCATACCCAATGGGCTCCAAGAGTTCGGGTATATATTCAGCATGGATAAAATAGATGAAGTCGAAGACGCGGAGCTGAAGAAAATGCTGGAGGAAGTAAGGGATACGGGATACAAGGTGCGTACTGCCGAGGGTATGTATTTTCCGGTAATTGACTATCAATTCTATGAAAAGTACTACCCATATCTGGCAGACGAACTGAAGGGGTATTATGGCCTAATGGCGGTTGAGAGCGGCGCCCCGCCTGCTGTCGACGCGGCATTGCAGATAACCCCGGATGAGCTTTTGAATCGAATAGTAGCACAGGAAACTTACATCAATCAGTACCCCGGTTCTCAGAAACGGCAGGATGTAGAAACCCTGTATTTGCGTTATGTGGGCTTTTACCTGTTCGGAATCAATAATACGCCGGCCTTTGCTTATGATACCAAGGTTTTAAGAAGCGACTTTAAACAAAGCTATGACAACTTTAAAGCTGTCGGAGACAGCAAATTTGGCGCTGCATTTTCCCCATACCTTGAGGTATTGAAAAATGAAAATTATGTCCTTACAGACAATGTCACTAGCGAACAGCAAAAAGTCATTGAAAAGGTCAAACAAGCGCTTAAATAATAAAGGACTAGGATGGCTATGACTCGATCCTTCAATAAGGTGCGACAAGAGACAATTCTCTCTTGTCGCACTTGTTATTATTTAACGGCCAATGAAAATACTTTATTCCTTACATATTTTACCGGGCAAGGCAAGAACCGTTTCCACTTGCCTACATACGCTTCAACCAGTATCTATGCATTCCTATAACTTAATATTTATGTATAGATATGTTACACCTGCTTTTGTTGTATTTCGATTTTTCTTATCATACGCGGACAGGTTCAGAGTAATGCGTACTTAATCTTAAGAAATTTGTAAGAATTTTAGTAGTAGAATCTAAAAAAGTCTATGCTATTATAACTTTAGTGGAGATATCTCTTCTGACAATGTTTTTTTAGGGGTGAAAACGGATATGTATAATATCCTTGTTGTGGATGATGAGAAAGAAATAACGACTGCTATTGAGGTTTACTTGAGGAACCAAAATTACATTGTTTTTAAGGCTTATGACGGAGAAGAAGCGTTGAAAATCTTTCAAAAAGAAGAAATACATCTGGTGCTCATGGATATTATGATGCCAAAAATGGACGGTATAAAAGCGACGATGAAAATAAGAGAAAACAGTAATGTTCCGATCATTTTTCTTTCCGCAAAATCAGAGGACATGGATAAAATCTTGGGGCTCAACATAGGCGCGGACGATTATATCACCAAGCCCTTTAATCCTCTTGAATTACTGGCCAGGGTAAACTCAAATATCCGGAGGTTCACCAGCTATGGTAATGGTTCCCCCGGTACAACACCGGAGAATGTCATAAAAATTGGCGGGATTGAATTAAACGACGCAAAAAAAGAAGTTGCAGTGGATGGAGAACCCGTTAAGACTACTCCCTTGGAGTATAAGATCCTCCACCTTTTGATGAGAAATCCAAATCGCGTTTTTTCTATAGAAGAAATATATGAAAAGGTATGGCAGGCGCCTGCCTACAATCCGGATACGGTAACAGTCCATATCAGAAGGATCAGGGAGAAAATAGAAATCAATCCCAAGGAACCGAAATACTTAAAGGTGGTGTGGGGCATTGGATACAAATTTGAAGGCTAATTCACATGATGAAAGCAGTAAAAAAGGCAATAAATTGGTATCTACGACACTGGGCACATTGCTGATAATTTTCATATTTACGGTGATTTCTATAGGTATTTATACGCCTATTAAGGATTATGCATTTAAAGATGAGACGGCCCGGTATTTAGAGAGCAATGAATTTAACTATACCCTGGCAGGTTTATCAAGGTATTTGATTTTAACAAATCTACAGAATGTGGATACTTATCATGATATATATGATAATCTGGAAAACATTAAATATTTATTGAAAAGCGACAGTAAAGATGTTGTCGTAAGCAATTTACAAGACAAGTCAATTGAAGCCGAAATAAGTGAAAGTCAGTTCTATCTGCACATAAAAACTGATGACCTAGGTAACATAACTATAGAAAGCTCACCAGATTATTTTAAAAAAAATATATTTATGGCTACTCTGCGAAATATGAATTTGCCAGGCAATCTTGCTAATCTAGATATTGTATACACGATTCCTAATGTTTTGACTAATAATGACGACCTTATTGCTATAAATGTTAAGAATTTCATTGCAAATCAATACTTAAAATTAATTTTAATTATTGGATTAATAAGCATAATCGTTTTAATTATACTGGCATTGTCCATACCTTATTCTTCACAAAAACAAGCATCCATTATAAGATTATTTAATAATATGTATTTAGAACTCAAGTTCTTAACATGGTTCGCTTTTTTTGTGGCATGTTCTTTGAATATTATGATAGCAAATAGTAATATTAATAACTTCAATTACTTTGAGATAATATATGACGCCGATTATTATTTCTACATCATAGGAATTCCTTTGACTTTTGTTTTATGCTTACTTATCTACCTCAGCATCTGTTACACCAAGAGTGTTTACTATGCAAGATTCAAAGAAGGAGTTATAAAAAACAGTATATTTGGGAGATTATGTCTTAATCTATTCAATTATATCAAGAAAACACTTGACCAGATAATCGACGTGGACATAACCAAGGACTATAATAAAAAGCTGTTAATATTATTGGGTGTAAATCTCATAGCTCTTTTCATCATTGCTTTGACCGGCGGCTTTGGGTTGCTCTTGGCTTTAGCCTATACAGTATTCCTGTTTAATTACTTGTTAAAGGCACTGGACCAAGTCAGAGCCTTAAATGAAGCCAGCAGCAAACTGGCTGAAGGCAATTTTGATATTGTCGTACCGGAGGATATGGGTGTATTAAGCCCCTTTTCCAGGAGTTTAAACAATATCAAAGAAGGCTTTAAGGTGGCGGTGGAGCAAGAAGTGAAAAGTCAGAATATGAAAACCCAGCTTATCTCAAACGTATCTCATGATCTCAAAACCCCGCTCACATCCATCATTACTTATATAGATTTGCTTAAAAAAGAGGATCTGGAAAAGGAAACGCAAAAGCAATATATAGATATACTTGATAAAAAATCCAAAAGGCTCAAGGTTTTAATTGATGATTTGTTTGAAGCGAGCAAAGCCAGCAGCGGTAATATCGAACTCCATTTGAAGCAAGTGGATGTAATAGCGCTGCTTAGGCAAACCTTGGGGGAGATGGAAGAAAGAATCAATGAAAGCACGTTGCAAATAAGAACCAACTTGCCGCAAAATAAAGTAAATTGCGAATTGGACGGGGCAAGAACTTACAGAGTCTTTGAAAATATTATCAGCAATATACTTAAATATTCTATGACCAACTCCAGGGTCTATATAGATGTGGAGGAGCAGGATAAAGAGGTAAGTTTTATATTTAAAAATATTTCCTCCTACGAGATGAATTTTGACTCCTTCGAAATAACGGAGCGTTTTACAAGGGGAGACGAATCCCGCCATACAGAGGGTTCCGGTTTGGGGCTTGCTATTGCCAAAAGCCTTGTAGAGCTCCAAAATGGAAGTTTGGACATAATTATTGACGGGGATTTATTTAAGCTGATGGTAACTTTCCCAAAAGCATAAAAAGTGGTTATAGCTAAGAGGGAATCCTTGAAAAGCAAGGGTTCCCTCTTATTATGCATCGGTTTTTTAAATGGGCCTGAGGCAAGAGTTAAACGACACAGCCTGCAAATAATTAAAAGTTATAAGCCCTGAAGAGGATTACCTTCAAGAGTATCTTCCACTTCTCTTATAACCCTGCCGGAAAGGCGTTAAAGAGTTATCGCTGCATTTTTCCTTTTCCCCCATGGCTTAAGGTAAGAAATTACTAATAAGGAGATTAGAATAGCAAAGCTAATCGCAATGCCGATGAACAACAACTGTCGATTTACCAGATAAACCGGATTCTGCAAGAGATGAACAACACTAGAAAAAATACTGTCGAAGTTGTCGTGAATCCGGATACGCATGTAATTGCCCCCGAAAGTTATGGCTATAATATTTCCAACCCATTTAGCAATAACCCAGTAAAACTTTGTAATACCCCAGTTTGTCCTTACGGCAAGCCAACTTCCCGTAAGCAGAGAGCCAAATGCGCCGGGAATTATCAAGAACCAGTCAAAGTACTGGATAAATAAATGTGCGCCATAGATAAGGCCGCCATCGGTGGTATGCATTGTTGAAACGGATAATAAAAGTGTGCCTATCATGCCGCTAAAGTAAATAATGACAAAGATGACATGCGCCATAAGCCAACCAGTTTTTTGCTTTATGCTAAGTTTCTTGGAAAACCTTTTTCCCGTTATTGTTATTATCCCAAGCAGTACCAGAATGCCAAGAGGGATTATCAATATATCGAAACTCATTTTGTCAGCACCTCTTTTCCGACATCCACACCAAAAGTATTAGCCTTCTCCGGAAGTAATGCATATTAATAACTGACACCTGTAATTATTATATTACAGGTGTCAGTTATGTCAAGACTTTATGGAACTAATTTTTCAGTCTGCTGAAATCAAATCATTTTATGTTATAGATTAGATGTATTGCCAAATTATAGTACTTCCATTATATGCCAGACGAGGTCAAGAACCGTCCTTACTTGCTACTGCATGGGTGCTTGAAAGCCCTGGGACTGCTGCTGGATAATAGCTTGTTTGCCCTGTTCTACGTGCTGCTGTTCATATGGATTTAACATATAAATGAGCTGCTGCAGTTCGCCCACATGCCTCTTTTCCTCATCGGCTATGTGATAAAGAACTTTTTTGACTCTTTCATCTGATGTAGACATTGCGTGCGCTTCATACCCTATAATCGCCTCAAGTTCGCCCGCCATGTCGGCGCGCAGGGCCTGTACCAATTCACCTGGTGACAACTGCCGTGGTACGTTTGCAACAAAAGGATTTCCTAAGTGTGCCATTTCATTCACCTCGTAGTTTTATTAACTCAACTTTCGC
>DFAP01000036.1:0-1330 GCA_002365855.1 Pelotomaculum sp. UBA3103
CTATTCAGCAAGCCCTACTTATGAGTAGGAAAAATTAAAATATTTATAGAATTTGTAACTTATGGAGAAACCGAGGTGAGCTGATTGGGAAATTTCTTGTTATTTCTTATGCAAGGTATTCCCGAGTTTTCCGGAATTATTGCCTTGAGCTTGGCCCTGGCCCGGGTCCCGCTGCGCTGGGAACGGATCATAGCCGCGGGGGCGGCGCTGGCGGTTATTATTTATTTTATCAGGACGTTGTCTTTCGCTGTCGGCCTGCATACTATAGCAAGCCTGCTGCTTGCAGTTGTTTTAATTACGACCGCCACTTATGTCCCGCCGACGAAAGCTTTTGTTGTTGTCTCAGTGAGCATTATTACTCTAGCGTTTATGGAATTAATTCTACTAAAGATTTTTTTTGCCCTGGTAAAACTTGAGCCACAACAGGTGATGTCAAATGTTTTATATTGGAAATTATTAACACTTCCCCAGGCTGTAATAATGATCCTAATCGCTCTAATGGTCCCGCAGTTTATGAAACCTGAACAGGGTGCGTGGAAGCTATGAGCCACCTCTCTTTCAGCAGGCGCATGGCCGGCTACTTGTCGGCAAAAACCAGGCTTGAGCAGGAAAAAGAAGCTGTCCTGGCTTATGTTATCGAAGTGCTGGCCTTAAACCTTGGGAACCTGCTGCTCACACTCCTGCTGGGGATGTTCCTCGGCGTGCTGCCCGGCACCGCCGCCTGTATCGCCGTGGTGGCATTATTCAGACACACCGCCGGAGGCGCCCACTCCAATTCGCCCTGGCGCTGCGCGGCGGTCACAATTACCGTATTCCCCGCGATGGCCCTGACGGCGTCCCGCTTATCCGCGCTCAAACTGGCAGGTACCGATATTTTATCAGCGGTTGCCATCCTGACCGGATTGATTCTAGTTGTGAAATTAGCCCCGGTGGATTCGCCGTCCGCGCCGATCATATCTCCCGCCAGGAGGAAAAAGCTCAAGGTTCTTTCAATTTATGCTCTTGTAATTGTTGTTATCGCAATAATATTTCTCCGGAGGAGCGGCTGGGCTTACACCGGAGAAATGCAGCTCTGTCTTGTTTTAAGCCTGCTCTGGGTCAGCCTTATCTTGAGCGGGCCCGGTCACCGGCTGATGTCCTTGATAGATAAAATAAATTTAAGTAAGGGAGGTGACAGGAATGAATAAGATTTTTTCCAGGTTATTGATTTTTAGCACTGCGGCGTTGCTTTTACTAGCAAACGTTGTATCTGCTTCGGCATGCATTTGGTGCTCCTATCAGCCGGAAGTACCGTCTTCATTAAGGAAGTAATCCGGGGGGGGGGGGGGGG
>DFAP01000036.1:1641-5163 GCA_002365855.1 Pelotomaculum sp. UBA3103
GGGGGGGGGGGGGGGGTGGTTTCCCACCCCTTCCGCATGGGAGGCGATATATTGTACAACAACAGCAGGGAAAATAAATTGTACGAATATGTTACCACGACCCATATGCTCTGTATTATCATTTCTGTATGCGCCCTGATTTTGAGCAATAATTCAGTTACAAAAAATTATTACCCTCTATTTAATTTAAAATTTTTCGCTTTGATCTGTTTAATAGGGTTTGCCGCTTGTTTGTTATATAATTCAAAAAAAATCCTGCTGTCAAAGTACTATAAATCATTCGCCCTGGCAGATTTGGTTTACATAATAGTCTCATTCCTGGTAGTGTTATCTACTTTATTCATCACTGGAAACAGTGTCTCTTATGTCCACGCGATTTTTATACTGCCGGTCATTATTACCGCCTCGAGCATGGGTATGGCTGCGGGTATACTCGTTGCCACGGCCGGTACTGTAATCTTGGTTGTTGAAAGCATGGCGACGGGAGGGAGCCTCGCGGTAACCAGCGCCATCGAGTCAAGGTTAATACTGATCATGATCATGTATGTGGTGGGTTGGTTTATCGGCGGGTTGAGAGATATTGAAGCCCAACACCGGGAACAGCTGAGCGCAAATTTAAAAAAGCTTAAAGAAGAAATATGCAGGCGGGAACAAGCCGAGAGAGAGTTTTTAAAAATGTCCAGGGCGCTTGAACAAAGCCCCAGCATTGCCGTGATTACAGATATCGAGGGCAATATCGAATATGTCAACCGGAAATTTACCGAGGTAACAGGTTACCTTCCTGTAGAAATTACCGGTAAAAACATCTTCCGGCAGCAATACGAACAATCTCCAGAAGAATGCAAGCGCGTGCTGGAGATCATTAATAGCGGGAAGGAATGGAAAGAGGAGCTTCTTAATAAGAAAAAAAATGGCGAATATTACTGGGAAAACGCGTCAGTATCACCTTTCAGGAATTACGACGGGACTATCACCCACCTGATCATCATGGCGGAAGATATAACCGGGCGAAAAAAAGTGGAGAAGGAAATGGCCCGCCTCGACCAGTTGAACCTGGTGGGGGAAATGGCTGCCAGTATTGCTCATGAAATCAGGAACCCTATGACTACAATACGCGGTTTTTTGCAACTGCTTGAAGGTAAAAACGACTGTGTTCAATACAGGGAATTTTATAACCTCATGATCGAGGAGTTGGACAGGGCAAATTCAATTATTTCAGAGTTTTTAAATGTAGCCAGAAACAAAGTGGTGGAAAAAAAGGCGCAAAACCTGAGTCAAATAATTAATACCTTGTACCCGCTGATAGAAGCCGATATTATCAAAACAGACAACCGTATTAAATTGGAATTAAAAGACGTTCCGGATTTGCTCCTGGACGAAAAGGAAATTCGCCAGCTCATTTTGAACCTCGTTCGAAACGGTATTGACGCGATGCATCCCGGAGGGGAAATGACAATAAGAACATTTTTAGAAGGCAATGAAGTAGTGTTATCGGTGCAGGATCAGGGCAAAGGTATCGAGCCGGATGTGCTTGAAAAGATAGGCACCCCCTTCTTCACGACCAAAGATACCGGCACAGGCCTGGGACTGGCGATTTGTTACAGCATCGCCGCCAGGCACAACGCCTGTGTGAAAGTGGAAACCGGCCCCGCAGGGACTACTTTTTATATCAGGTTTAAACATTCGGGCGGGTAGTTGAAGATGTATAAATATATTTACCGGAGTTGAGCATGTGATTAAATTGCTGTTTTTCTTTCAGGCTATTCCTGAGCTTACCGGGATGATAGCTTTGAGTTTAGCTCTGGCGGAAGTCCCGCTTCGCTGGGGACGAACTTTGGCGGCAGGGACGATACTTGCTGTGATCATTTTTTTTATCAGGTCACTACCCCTGCCTTTTGGCCTGCATACAATATCACTCGTGCTTTTAACCGTCATTTTTATAACCAATTTTACGCACATACCTCCAACACAAAGTTTTATGGTAGTTTTAATCAGTACTATTATCCTGGGATTCCTGGAATTGGTAATACACCGTTCTTTCTTCTTTTTAACTAAAATCGAACCGTCGCATTTTGTTTCGAATACTTTGCTCTGGACTATGTTGGGACTTCCGCAGGCCATAATTATGATATTTTTAGCGTTAATCACCCCCAGGTTTAAAAAACCTGTGCAAGGGTCGTGGAAATTATGATTAAAGTCAAAAGTTAAAGCCCCCTCCATTGATGAAGGGGGCTTTAGTGTCAGCTGGTTCGCTTGCTGGGGAGATATAGATTCTGCAGCTGCTCGTGTTTGATGTTGCGAATATGTAAGGTGTGTGCCCAAACTTTGTTTTTACGCATGGCAAAACCGATGAACGCGACGGGTATCCAGGTCAGAGCAAAAATGGGGTAGAAAAACAGCCACCAGTAGACGGCCGGTTTTGTCCTTTCCAGGACTAGGCCCAGTCCAAAATAGAAGAATTGAGAGCAGAAACCAACGACCGCCCATACGGGCCTATCCATAATCTGGGGTTCCACAAAAATGTTCGTGAACATGCCTATGCCGGCAAACATCAGGAAAAACGGCTGGATCAGGTACATCGCGCCGTCGATCATGGCGAAATTTTTTGTCCGGAAACCTTGAATCATCAGCTTTAACGCGTAACGACCGGCAACGTTCGTATGTCCCTGCATCCAGCGCCTGCGCTGGCGCCACGACTGCATCAAGCTCAGGGGTTTTTCGTCATATACCTTGGCGTCGTGAGCCCAGTTCACTTTGATGTTGTTCATCAACGCCTTGGTCTGGAACTCAAGGTCCTCGGTCAGCGACGTCATGCCCCAGCCATACGTTTTGAGCATATCCACCGACAGGCACATGCCTGTTCCCCCGAGGGCGCAGGTCAGTCCCAGATTATACTTGGAAAGCTGCCAGAACCGGTTGGTCAGGACGTAGCTGATATAAATTGATTTTGTGATCCACGTATCTTTTGCGTTCTTGGTATCGAGGTAACCCTGGATAATTTTTTCGCCCTTAAGCAGGTGCGCGTTCATGATTCTCAGGAAGTCCTTGGCCACGAGGTTGTCTGCGTCAAATACACACACCGCGTCATAATATTGGCCGTTGTTGAAGATCTTATCGAAAGCATATTCCAGGGCATAGCCCTTGCCCTTATCTACGTTGTCGAAGCGTTCAATAACGTTGGCGCCCTTTTCCGCTGCTATCTGAGCGGTAATGTCCGTGCAGTTGTCCGCCACAACATAAATATCATAAAGCTCTTCCGGGTAGTCCAGTTCATGAAGGTTATTGATTAATTCACCGATAACCCTTTCCTCGTTATGCGCAGCCGTAACAATAGCAAACCTGGATTTGGGCAACGCGGAATAGTCTTCCTGCCTGCGGTAAAACCCAAACAAAGAAACAACAAAAAAATAAAAAGTGTACACCGTGATAAAAATCTGGGTACCGTAAAAAATGACCTCCATTGTAATCCCCTTTACAGAAACCTGTTTGGTAAAATAATATATAACAGGACTTATGCAGTTG
>DFAP01000095.1 GCA_002365855.1 Pelotomaculum sp. UBA3103
TGAACGTGCAAGATTACAACAAAAACACAGAAGCAGGCTGCAAAACCAGAAACTGAGCCAGTGGCAGTTTGGCAAGCTATACAAATACTTGGAATACAAGCTAGCTGAAAAAAACATTCCCATCAAAAAAGCAAACGAAGCCTATACCTCGCAAACATGTCCTGTTTGCGGCCGGAAAAAGAAGGTATCCGGCAGAGTCTATCAATGTCACTGTGGATATTCTGAACACCGGGATATACATGGTGCCAAGAACATACTCACCAAAGAAAAGCATGGTGAGTTTCGGGACCTTGTAGTCAACGAGGTCAAGTATCTACGGATTGCCTGAAGCAAGAAGTAGTAGAAGCCCTGAACCGGGCCAAAGTTGTCAAAGGGAAGCTATGCTAAAACATGATGCCTTCGCGGGCAAGTATTTCCATAACGGGAGATGCGTTCAAGGGTTAGTATGGCATTGCTCTTTGAAACCCCCATCTTCTTAAGTGGGGGAGGTTCACAGTAGCTTGGTAATAGCTGACGGCTGATTGTATTTGACTACTGGTTGAATTTTAGAATGACGTGTCTTTAGGATAATCAGGACAGAAAATACTGATGTTTGGAGTAAAGACCATGCCGCTAAAAAGATTATTTTTTCATTCAAAAACAAAAGAAGAAATGTTAAACTATTGCATAGTTGTTATTGATACTAATTTTTTTCTTAATACTTATAAGTGGAGCAGCATGACCACAGTAGAGGTTTTAGGTATCTTAAAAAAATTGTCCGATATTAATAGACTAAAAATCCCTTATCAAGTTGTTATTGAGTATCTCACAAGAAGGCCAACTATAATTAGAGATTTAATTGATATTTGCAACAATGAATTATCAAGTCTTCAGAAAAACAGTAATGTTTCCAAACTATTTCCCATATTTTCAGGGCAGGAGTATTTTAAAGATATTATTGCATCGGAAAACATGCTTAACTGTGGCATTAATCACCATAAAGAAACCTTAATTGAATTAAGGAATAAACTTAACATTTTATTTGATTACGACCCAATATTAGAACAATACGAGGCTATAATAAATAAGTCAATTCATGGTGTATATATTGAAGATGAAATTAAAATTTTAAAAATTGAAGCCGAGGACAGGTATTGTAAAAACATACCGCCAGGTTGCAGGGATAACAAAAAAAATGAATGCATTAATGATTATATAATTTGGGCAACTATTTTAGATATAGGGAAAAAATTTAAAAAAGATGTTATATTTGTTACCGGACCAGAAAAAAACAATTGGGTGATTACAGATTTAAACAAAAAGGTTTTACATGCCCGCGTAGAATTAGTTCACGAGTTTTACGAGAAGTGTCAAAAATATTTCAAGATTATCACTCCCAGGGAGCTTATTGAAATTTTAAAACCGGATGTTAAAGAGGAAACTAAAGTAGAACTGTAAGAAGTTTATATATGACAATTAAGATATAAAATATACGTGTGTTTAAATGATTTATAGTTCAAGACTTTTAATGTACAAGGTTTGTTATGATCAAAGCACCCGGATGGAAGCGGGTGCCTTTTTGCTGGTACAAAATAAAAAGGGGCAGGATTACTGCCCCCAGAGATGGTATAATATTAGCGATTTGATACTTGGCGGAAACAATCACTGCAATATACAGGTCTGTCTCCACTCGGCTGAAATGGAACCTGCGTTTCTTTATTGCAACTTGCACATACGGCCGGGTACATTTGACGGTTCTGGCGGTAGTCACCACTGTTGCTACGCCTGTTTTGGTTCTTGCGGGCTGCACGACAGTCCGGGCAGCGTCCTGGTTCATTGGTAAAACCTTTCTCGGCAAAAAACTCTTGTTCCGACACTGAAAATACAAATTCGATGCCACAGTCACGACAAGTTAAATAACGATCTTCAAGCATTTAAAAACCCCCTCTTATAATTTTGCTCCATTGGTATAGGAAAAAACAACTTTATTCCCTAACCAATAGAATATTTGAGAGAGGGAAAATGTAAAACCTAACCATTAGAACTTTTTTTATTATAACACATTGGTATATACACCACAAGTTTATTTTTAATCTTGCAGTAGAGAGATACTTTTTAGTGTATACTTAGATAAAGGGAGTGATAATAATTATGCAAAATAGCATGAATATTTATTGTGATAAAGTGAATAAAGATGTTGTGATTCAGTTTGATTTTGATAGTGTTGAAAATGGAATATTTAAAATAAAAAGAGCACTAAATAATCAAAAATTTAATTGCTTGAGTCTTGTTTATCCGGATTGCTGTAAATTGTGCACCCCAATGACAAAATTTGATATCTGGGAAAAGTTAATTAAAAAATTTAGAAGTTCTAATTAAAAGGCAGAAATTAGCTATCGGTTTTCAGTAAAGATAGATAATATCATTTGAATTGAGGGATTACATGAAAACGCTTGTGCTGACTGAAAAACCAAGCGTGGCACGGGAAATTGCCAGAATTTTAAAATGCAACGTCAGGAGCAAAGGATATATGGAGGGGTCAAGTTTTGTGGTG
This sequence comes from Pelotomaculum sp. UBA3103, assembly GCA_002365855.1. Taxonomy (GTDB): domain Bacteria; phylum Bacillota; class Desulfotomaculia; order Desulfotomaculales; family Pelotomaculaceae; genus UBA3103. The sequence continues at coordinate 2,534 of DFAP01000095.1, forward strand.
ACCTGGGCACTTGGACATCTGGTTACCCTTGCTGAGCCGGATGATTATGACCGGAAATACAAGGAGTGGCGTCTGGAAGATTTGCCCATGCTGCCTGCCAGCATGAAATTAAAAGTGATCAGGCAAACTTCCCACCAGTTTCAAGTGGTTAGAAATTTAATGAAACGGGATGACCTTAAAGAAATGGTGATAGCCACAGACGCCGGGCGGGAAGGGGAACTGGTGGCGCGTTGGATCATGGTCATGGCCAACTGGCGAAAACCTTTTAAACGTCTGTGGATTTCATCACAAACCGACGATGCCATTCGTGAGGGTTTTACCAATTTGAAGGCCGGGGCATCATATAACAATTTGTACGATGCAGCTGTGTGCCGGGCGGAGGCTGACTGGCTGATCGGGCTTAATGTGACCAGGGCATTAACCTGTAAATTTAATGCCCAATTAAACGCCGGCAGGGTTCAGACACCAACCCTGGCCATGATCGTGAACCGTGAGACAGAAATCAAACAATTTGTCCCGGTGGACTATTGGACCATCCGGGCGGATTTCGGAGAATATTTTGGAGACTGGCGGAACCATGACGGAAACAGCCGGATTTTTAACTATGCCCATGCGGAAGATATAGCTGCTAAGATAAAAGGGCATCATGGTGTGGTCAAAGAGGTGCGCAATGAGAGCAAGAGCGAGCCCGCGCCCCTGGCTTACGATTTAACAGAATTGCAGAGGGACGCCAATAAACGGTACGGATTTTCAGCGCAAAAAACCCTATCTGTACTACAGGATTTATATGAGCAGCACAAGCTCGTTACTTACCCGCGAACAGATTCCCGTTATATAACCTCAGATATTGTACCTACTCTTGCGTCCAGGCTAAAAAGCATCTCGGTCGTGCCCTACGCGGAGTTTGCAAAGCCTCTTTTGCAAAAAACCTTGAATCCGACAAAACGCTTTGTAGATAACAGTAAGGTTACTGACCACCACGCCATTATTCCAACTGAACATCCGTTGCGGATAACCTCCTTGAAAGAAGAGGAAAGAAAACTTTATGATTTAATCGTTAGACGGTTTATTGCTGTCTTATACCCCCCTTACCGTTATGACCAGACCACCTTGATAACTATAATTAACGGCGAGAACTTTCACTCCCGGGGCAAGGTGGTCAAAGATAAGGGGTGGCGCGCTCTAACCTCTAATCCTACTGAGAAAGATAACTCGAACAACGAGGCGTTGCCCGAACAGACATTGATCCTGCAAAGAAAAGGCGAGGTTAAACAAGTTAAAGGTTTTAAAATCAATAAATTAAAAACCAAACCGCCAGCCCGATATAATGAAGCAACTTTACTGACCGCTATGGAGAGCCCCGGCAAGTTTATTGAAGACGAGGAATTGCGTGAAACCATGAAAGGCAGTGGACTTGGGACACCTGCCACCCGGGCGGAGATCATAGAAAAACTGCTTAATACCAGTTATATCGAGCGCCAGGGGAAAGAGTTGGTCCCTACATCAAAGGGGATTCAGTTAGTAAATCTTGTTTCGCCAGCTTTGAAAACCCCGGAATTAACTGCCCAATGGGAGCAGAGGCTTTCCAACATTGCCAGGGGCGAAGGCAGTAAAAAAGAATTTATGTCAGATATACGACAAAATACTATTGAGCTGGTTAGAAGCGTCATTGCCGACACGACCGTTTATAAGGCGGATAACATTTCAAAAACCAAATGTCCCGTATGCGGTAAATATATGCTTCTGGTAAACGGCAGAAAAGGGAAAATGCTAATTTGTCAGGATCGCTCCTGCGGGCACCGACAGCCAGAAAAACAAGATGATCTAAGTTACAGAAGTTCCAAAAATGCCAGCAGGGTAAATCAGAAACTAATCTCCCAGTACAGCGATCAAACATCGATTGCAAATAATCTGGGTGATTTATTAAAAGCCGCGTTAGCAAAAGAAAACAAAAGGGATAATAACATACAGGTATAGTGTTATTAGGAGGCTTTTTTGATGGATTTTCAAAGAAAACCGGTACACTGGGGATTTTTGTTCATTACTTTAGGCATCATCTGGCTTCTCAACAATCTTAAAATTGTACAGGTGGACATAGTCCGCGTCATTCTCATCTATTGGCCGGTTTTGTTAATTATTTGGGGTATCGGTGCCATAACACAGGGATTAGATAATGAGTATAACGGCAAGCAGAAAAAAAGGTTCCTATCAGGCGCTTTCCTAACCGGTATAATTCTAGTAGTGGCTGGCGCCGCCATTTTAGGACGGAATATTGGTCTGTATTATTTTAATTTTACGATATTATGGCAGGCATTTTGGCCCGTTGTTTTGATATTCATAGGTTGGAATCTTTTAAGGGGTACCTCCAGTGTTGGCAGGACTCATTGGGCTGTAATGAGTGGCATTGATATGAAAAATAGTGAATGGAAGGTTCAAAGCGGCAACTATATAGCCTTTATGGGGGGAGTTGACCTTGATTTAACCGCAGCGGAAATACCTGAGCAGGAAATATTTCTTAATCTAACAGCTGTCATGGGCGGAATTAAAATAAAAGTGCCGCCAGAACCTGGTATTGAGTTTGATGCTACAGCTTTCCTGGGCGGAGTAAAATTCCTCCAGGAAGAAAGCGGGGGTATCTTCGCCAGCAGAACGTTTGTATACGAGGGTGAGACAGGAACTAAGAGAAAGCTTATTATTACAGGCAGAGCAATGATGGGTGGGATCGAAATCGTAAGATAAATATATTTAACCCGACTCTTAACCTTAATCCCTGGTAAAATAAATCCCGGTACATCTGAAGCCTTGCACTGGGATTTTTGTGTTTTAAGGTTATTATTAAAATATTATTTTAATCATTTCAAAATCCGCTGCATCCAGTTTAATAATAATACCCCTCTATCATCATTTTATTTGTATAATAAGAAATTAAAAATAACTTAGTTGGCCAAAGTACTTGTAAAAGGCCAACCTTTTGTTCTGCATTTAAGATAAAAAAATGAGGATACTATTTTAATACAGGACTTATGCAGTTGAT
>DFAP01000085.1:0-1445 GCA_002365855.1 Pelotomaculum sp. UBA3103
GGGAAAACAAAGGTTACCAGCATAGCAATAACTAATAGTAATGATACTTTTTTTCTTGCTTTTCGCAATTAATTTCCCTCCTTTTAAGAAATTAGAATTTAACTTTTATCGGGTCTTCTTTTCCTTTTAAAACCCCCCTTTGTTAGAATTTTTACGACTATTACCAGAATGATTGATGTATTGGCTGCTACAACTTATTAAAGTCGCAATAGCACAATGTTTGGTTTAGTTAAATAAATGATTATAAAATTTGTTTTTGGTTTTCTTGATTTGCTCAAAAAGACATATTCTACATGGACAGGTAAAATCCTGCCCGGCAGACTGCTTTTTCCTCCATTGTTACCTGACTAGTTAGACAGCCAGTCAACTCCAAAAGTTCCACTACCGGGTAAAAAATTTATTAATTTATTTAAATAATTTTGGATAAAAATTTTTAAATTGGTCGAGTCCATTAACGTTGTTAAATACTTCTGCCGATTGCACCGGGCAAGAGGCGTATGATATTATCAGGTGAGTAGGATAAGCATTACATACCCCTGGACAACACTGTCAAATACGTATATATAATGTATAAAAATAAAATTATTTGAACCCCCCCGTAGCCGGAACTTTTATCTTTCGGCCTGTGTCTAACTGTAAAACGGGGGTTTTCAGCACTATCAGGAGTGGCTCCCGTGGACGATACCAGAATACTGGTTAAAAAAGCACAGAACCATGATTTATCGGCTTTTGAGGAGCTTGTTCGGCTATACCAGAACAAGGTTTATGCTCTATGTATTCAGTTGACCAGCAACCACGCCGACGCCCAGGACCTGGCCCAGGAATCTTTAATCAGGGCGTACAGGGCCCTGGGAAGCTTCCGCAACGAAGCTGATTTCGGCACCTGGCTGCACCGCATAACCGTGAATGTATGGTTGAATTTTAAACGTAAAAACACCGGCCGCCATATCATTTACCTTGACGACCCGTACCGGGGTGAAAACGGCGGGGAGGTGCGGCGGGAAGTGGCCGCTGAAAACGGCGACCCCTTCCAGGCCCTTGCGGATAAGGAATTCCGCAACCTGGTCAGGTCAGCAATAAATTGCCTTTCTGATGATCACAGAGCCGTGCTGGTGCTTCGTGAGGTTGAGGGCTACAGCTACGAGGAAGTTTCGCAAATGCTGGGCTGCTCGCTGGGAACAGTTAAATCCCGGCTCAACCGGGCCCGGGAAATAATGCGGCAAAAAATGACGTCTTTAGCAAAGGAGTCAGGAGAAGGATTTTTAGCAGGACGAGAGAGAAGGTGACAGCCCATGAAATGCAATGAATCAAAGCAATTGATCCCCCTCCACCTGGACGGGGAGCTTCCAAATGCTCAGGATGAGCTGTTCACTGATCACCTGGCCTGCTGTGAGTCGTGCGCGCGCGAACTAATGTTTCTCAAACGGCTTTCAGGTTCTTTACAT
>DFAP01000085.1:1862-2949 GCA_002365855.1 Pelotomaculum sp. UBA3103
GCCTGGCGTAAAGCCGTTGCGGCTGCTGCCGCGATACTGCTCCTGGCAGGTGGGTCTGCAGGAGTTGCAGCAGGGCTTAAAATGGCCGGCAACGGGAACATGATTGTCTATGAAACACCCACAGTTAAAGATCCCGGCGGTGGAGTTGCAGCATCACCTGATAATTCTCCTTTGGGAGATACTACCCAACTGGGGAATCCAGCCGGGGAGGATCCTTCTAAAATAGCGCAAAACAACGGGTCCGACCCGTCAAACAATACAGACAATGGTACGGACGGCATCTCACCTGAAGACGGTTTGGACGGCAAAGTTTCCGCCGCCGGGGCTATTTCGTCAAAAGTGACGCCGGTTCTTATGAGCACCGGGATGAAAATTACCAGCACTATGATAAAAGTAACAGTCGGTGACCTGGCTGAGGCCCGGGCTAAAGCGGTGGCATTGGCGGCAGGCGCCGGCGCTGTGACACAGGTATTCCCCGAGCAAAATGGCGGCAAGAGAATCGTGGTTATAAGGCTCACAGCAACATTTGAAAGCGCTCCTGATCTTATTGCCAGACTGGCCAGCCTGGGAACAATGTTCGACAGGCAGGACGAGAGCCGCGATATTACTGCTCTTTACAACGAAACACTGATCCAGTACCACGACCTGCAGTCACGGATCAGTTCAACACATGACGCCGGGGAACGGCTGCAAATGGAAGCCCAGGCAGCATCGTATAAACAGATGCTGGATGCCTGGGAGGCCGAGGCAGGCAAGCGTATTGTCACGCTATGGCTGGAGGGTAATTAAAGGGTTTTGTAACGTAAGTATGGCCGGGCGCATGATATAGCCCGGCCTAATTTTATGATCTTTATATTGCACATCTTACTAAAAAACGTCCTTAGGAACAATATACGGGTCAATGACAAGCACCTCAGGAAAATCTTTGATGTTGCATGTCAACACTACAAGATCCCGCAACTTTGCCGTGGCCCCGATTAATGTATCCGCCATACCCAAGGTTTTACCCCTGCTACGCCAGACCCGGCGTATTGATGCAGCTTCAGCTGCAATTTTTTTGTCTATCGGTATAATATCTAACGCAGCA
>DFAP01000097.1 GCA_002365855.1 Pelotomaculum sp. UBA3103
TCCCACGTCCCACGTCCCACTTTATCCCAGCATTTTGTCCAGCGGTTCGCCCGGGGGTACCATGGGTAGAACGTTGTCTTCCCTGTTTACGATGAAGTCAATCATTACGGGCTTGCTGGACCGAATCGCCTGCTCCACGGCGGGAGCCACCTCTGAGCTTTTTGTAACCCTGATCCCTTCGGCGCCGTAAGCCTCCGCGAGCTTGACAAAATCCGGGTTGAGCAGTTCGCTGTGGGAATACCTTCGGTTGTAAAACAGCTCCTGCCACTGTCTGACCATGCCCAGAAAGCCGTTATCCATAATCGCAACGTTGACCGGTAGCTCGTAATTTACCGCCGTGCAAAGCTCCTGGATATTCATCTGGATGCTGCCGTCCCCGGCGATGTCGAACACGGTATCGTCAGGACATCCCACCTGGACACCGATCGCCGCAGGCAAACCGTATCCCATGGTGCCAAGCCCTCCGGAAGTGATGAACGAGCGCGGCTTGGTAAAAGTATAGTACTGGGCGGCCCACATCTGGTGCTGTCCCACCTCGGTGGTGATCTTAGCGCCGCCCTGGGTAAGGTCGTATATTTCTCTAATTACAGATTGGGGTTTTAGTTTTCCTTTATCACAAATGCTGTTCGGGTACTCTTTTTTCCAGGCCATGATCTTCTCCCGCCAGGCCTCGCCCAGCCTTGGCCGTAGTATTTTCAACAACTGCACCAGCACCTTTTTGACGTCCCCTACAACGGAATAATCGACACGGACATTCTTTCCTATCTCGGCTTGATCGATGTCAATATGAATGATCCTGGCCTGAGAGGCAAACGCGTCCAGCTTTCCCGTCACACGGTCGTCAAAACGAGCACCTACAGAGATTAACAGGTCGCAGTCGCAAACGGCAAAGTTGGCGTATTTCGTCCCGTGCATTCCTAGCATGCCCAATGAGAGCGGGTGGTTTCCGGGAAAGCCTCCCAAGCCCATCAGGGTGCAGGCCACCGGAGCCACCAGTAGCTCAGCCAGCTGCAGCAGTTCTTCGTGCGCTCCTGAAATAACCACTCCGCCTCCGGCGTATATCAGCGGCCGCTCAGACCTGGCGATCGCCCCGGCCACCTCCAGCACCCGCTGCGGGTCGGCTTCAAGGTCGGGTTTGTAGCCGGGAAGATTTAGTTTTCCGGGAAGCTCGTAATCTGTAATCGTGGTTGAAACATCCCTGGGAACATCGATCAGCACAGGACCCGGCCTGCCGGTGGTAGCAATATGAAATGACTCCTTGACAATCTGCGCCAGTTCGGATGGATCCTTAACCAGGTAGCTGTGCTTGGTAATGGGCAGGGTGATGCCTGTAATATCCGCTTCTTGAAAAGAGTCTCTCCCCAAAAGAGCCTGGGGAACCTGGCCGGTAATAGCCACCAGCGGGACTGAATCCATATAGGCGTTGGCAATACCTGTAACCAGGTTAGTCGCGCCGGGTCCTGAAGTGGCCAGGCAGACGCCCGGCCTTCCTGTTGCGCGGGCATAGCCGTCTGCCGCGTGGGCAGCGCCCTGCTCATGCCTGGTCAGGATGTGCCGGATGTTGGAATCATACAGGGCATCATAAATTGGCAGGGCCTGACCGCCGGGATAGCCGAATATTGTATCCACACCTTCGGCTTCCAGGCTTTTCAACAGGATCTTTGCCCCAGATAGTTTTTCACCGCTCATCTTTAGTCATTCCTTCCCTCAGGAGACTGCCCCGTGCTTTACGGTTTTGTTATAGAAAATGGCCGGATACGACCGGCCATTCTTCGCCCGTTATAAAATTTAAAAAATTACTATTTTTTTGAGCACCCACAGCCGCAAGCCACAGCTTCTGCGGGAAAAATAATCGGTCCGTCAATCTTGGTAAGCTCGTGGAAAACTTCCATAAGCTCTATTGTCATAGGCCCGGGCTTGCCATCAGCAATAAGCCGTCCGTCAACCCGGACAGTGGGAATAACCTCGGCCGCTGTGCCGGTCATGAAGCATTCATCCGCGTTATATACGTCAAAAAGGTTTATGACCTTTTCTTCAACTGTTATACCCTTCTGGCGCGCCAACTCCATCACAGCGTTGCGGGTAACCCCTTCGAGAATGCCCACGTGGCTGGGAGGGGTTATGAGAACGCCCTTCTTAACTATAAAAATATTATCCCCTGTGGCTTCGGCGACATAGCCCTCAGCGTTCAACATGATCGCCTCGGGCACACCTGCCAGGTTCGCTTCGATCTTGGCGTAGATGTTGTTCAAATAATTTAGAGATTTCACCCTGGGTATACAGGCGGTGGGAATATTCCTGCGGGTGGAAACAGTGATGACCGATAATCCATTCTGGTATAATTCGTCAGGGTACAGGGTGATGGTCGCGGCAATACAAAAGATAAAGGGCTTGGGGCACTTTCTGGGGTCAAGGCCCAGGTCTCCGACGCCGCGGGTCACTACCAGGCGGATGTAGGCATCGCGAAGGTCGTTGCGGCGCAATGTCTCCAGTACGATCTCCTGCATTTCTTCCTTGGTTACAGGAATAACCATGGCTATGGTCCTGGCCGAATCGTACAGCCGGTCAATGTGCTCTTCGAGTTTAAACACCCTGCCGTGATAAGCGCGAATCCCCTCAAAAACCCCATCACCATATAACAGGCCGTGATCAAAAACCGACACTACAGCCTGCTCCCTGGGTACGAATTTATCGCCTAGGTAAATTATCATCGGTCAATTTTCCCCCCTATTGTTTATAATTTTCTATATCTTTGAACCTTTCATATAATTTTAAATTTTTTTGTAAAATAAAACAACCCCCCAATCCCAGCAGTTTTGTTTTTTATACTGCCAGGGGCGAGAGGTATAAAACCTTGCGCGGTACCACCCTGCTTGCTCCCGAATAAACGAAAGCCTCTTTGGTGTGCTTCTAATGCACGACGCTTTTAACGGTCGCCAGCCCGTCCAGGCCTACTCGCGCAAACTCTTTCAGCCGGAGGCTCCGGGGTGATGTCAGACCTGCAATGAAGCGCCGGTTTTCAGCTACCCCGGCTCTCTGCTGCTCAAAACGCTGATCTTAGTCCCTTTCACAGCCTTTTCCTGATATAACTTGTTATCTAGTATACAAAAAATACTAGTATAGTGTCAAGGAATATTTTGCGGTGTCATGAATTGTGGATACCGCTCAAAACCTGAGATAATTCCAGGTTTTCAGGAAGATAAATCCAATCAAATGGTTCGGGCCGGCACATGGTCTGGAAGGTAATGGAAAATATGATTCTAGCTGTATTGATGTAGCTGGAAACAGTAACCATAATTTACATTTCTTCATATGTTGTAGCGAAAAACTAAATGGGAGGAGTACGGATCATGGATGTAACGGAGAAGAATATACCGGAACAAGCAGCCGTGGGAATGATGGATGATATGATGGTGTGTCATGACCCCTGCCAACTTTTACAGATGGTCATGCAGACGGAGAAGAGCGAAGTCCAACTCTACAGAGATATAGCCAGGTGCATACAAAGCCCGTGCCTGCGGGAAACAATTATGTCACTTATTGAAATGGAGCAAAACCATAGTAAAGTATATTCTCAGCTCGCAATGGCTTTTGGCTGCGTGGGCAAACCGTGCCCGGCCCCCCCGGGTATGCCGCCATACTATTACGCAGCCGGTGAAAAGAAAGCAAAATAAAAATAATTTAACAGTAAAGGAGGTTTATTATAATGCATGCATGTTTGGAAAAAGTTAGAAAGGTACTTGACATAGAATTAAGACAGGTCTGCAGCTTAAGTCAACTGGCCAGAATGGCTCCCAACGCGGCAGTAAGGGGAACGATCCTGCGGCTTGCCACGGAGGAACTCATGGAAGCTGTGTTCTGGAACAATGTATTGTGTACACTTAATGACGTTAAGCCAGTTTGTCCTGGTGTCGGCGTCGCTCCCGGCATGCCCTGTCCGGGTGTCGGTGTCGGCGTCGGTGTCGGTCCTGGCGCGCCCTGCCCGGTTGTCCCCGGTGTAACCTGCCCCGGTGTCAGCCCCGGCATGACCTGCCCGGCTATTGGCGGCGCACCCTGCCCTGTAGCTCCGGGCATGGGATTTGGCCCTGGCCCGGGTGCAGGCGCAGGACCCGGAATGGGTTACGGCCCTGATCCCTGCCCGGCGCCCGGTATGGGACCCTGTCCTGGCCCCGGCATGGGCGTTGGGCCTGGCATTGGAACCGGACCTGTGTATGGTCCTGGCGCCGGCATAGACCTAGGTCCAGGTTTTGGTCCAGGTCCGGCCGGCCCGGGCAAGGGCGTTTTCCCGCCGGTAATGCCCTACAGTGAAGCGGAAGTGCCACCCGGAACACAGCCCGGTGTGGCTCCAGAGCAAGCAAAGAAAGAAGACGAAAAAAAATAATATCCGTACATTTTATTTTACAATCGCCTAACGGCGTTTTTTTTTGTTATATTCATCGCTTCAGAACAAGGATAAACGTCCGCTCATCAGGCCACACTTAAAACAGCTTACATTTTTCAGCGGAAAACAGCCAGATTAGCAGCAGTGGAGGTAATAAATGCCTGGATTTTCTATGCCCAGAACAACACTCTTGGTATTATGCGGCGCTCCTGGAAGTGGTAAGTCTACTTTTGCCTCCCATCATTTTCGGGAATCTATGATCGTGTCCGCAGACAGGTGCCGCTACCTGGTAAGTGATTATGAAACTAATATGGGCGCGTCCAGGGAGGCGTTCAAACTATTTTATTATACCATTGAGCGCCGCCTTTCGCTCGGCCGCATGACTGTGGCTGACTCCACCGCTATCACCCGGCGGGCGCGCGGCAAACTGCTCAAAATCGGCAAAAAATACGGCTTCAATACGGTCCTGTTGATTTTCAACATCCCGGTGGAGCTTTGCCTGGCCAGAAACGAGGAGCGTGAGCGCCAGGTGATCCACCCGGTAATATCCAGAATGCAGAAAGCTCTCCGGCAGACCCTAAAAGTTGCCCATAATGAGGGTTTTGACTCCGTGCATATTCTAACCGGGGAAGACCTGGGAGACCCTTCGTTTAGTATAGAGACCCGCCGGCACGAGGTTTCGCTGCCTGGCCCATTTGATATAATCGGGGACATCCACGGATGTTTTGAAGAGTTGGTCATGCTGCTGACCGCCCTGGGGTACCGGAGGCGATTCAATTACTACATCCACCCGGAGGGTAGAAAAGCTGTCTTCCTCGGTGATCTGACGGACCGCGGCCCCCGTTGCGTGGACAGTTTCTGGCTGGTGAATTCTATGGTCGACTCCGGCAATGCCCTTTACGTTCCGGGAAACCATTGCCGCAAGCTATACCGCTTCCTGATCGGGAAAAACGTCAGAATGGCGCACGGCCTGGAAAAAACCGTTTCTGAGCTGAAGAAACTCTCGGATAGTGAAAGGGAATACTTCAAAGACGAGTTCACCAGGCTTTACGGTGAAGCTCCTCCGTACCTGATTCTGGACCGGGGCAAGCTTATAGTAACGCACGGTGGGATTAAAGAGGATATGATTGGGAAGGTAAACGAGCGGGTGCGAAGCTTCTGCCTGTTTGGCGATACCACGGGGGAAACCACAGAAGACGGCCTGCCGGTGCGGCGGGACTGGGCCAGGGAATACAAAGGCAAGGCGCTGGTTGTGTATGGGCACACTCCGGTTGCTAAAGCCGAGTTTATCAACAACACCATAAATATAGACCGGGGCTGCGTTCTGGGGGGGAAACTCACCGTTCTGCGCTACCCGGAGAGAGAAATCGTGCAGGTCCCCGCCCTGGCCGCCTATTATGAAAGGGCCGGCTTCAGCAGGGAAGCCTTTGATGCGGGGGAAAGCGAACGTGACCCATTCGAACACCTCTCCATTTAGCATAAATTGCGAGAGGCGGGAGTACAGCTAGTAAGCAAGACCGTCCCCACTTGCTATTTTGTTTTCAGCCGGTCCACCCTGATCTCAAGCAGCTGCAGGTGCACCTCTTTACTGACATTGGGGTCTTTGAGGCTTTTAAACATTTCGCAGGGCAGGTCTTCACACTCGCCGCAATTCCTGTATCTCTTCTCGTTTACGCAGCAATAAAATATATCGCAACGCCCGCTTGGCACCTCAAGCACCCAAAACGGGTGTCCTTTTACGTAGCTGCATCCCTCGCAGTATTTTTGAAAGAAGTCGCATTCGGAGCAGTTCATTCCACAGGCAGTCAGCAAGTAGTTCCCCCCCCGTTTCATAATAAAAATAGAACTAAAAAGGTTACTACAGCCCTTTGTTAGGGACAAATAACATCCTCTCCATTAGTTGGTTGATTAGTATGTTTTACCGGAAATATATTGGCAGTACCCGAAGCTGATCGGCCCAACCCTGGTAGTTTCACAGGGAAACTCGGCGCACTCGAAACATAGCCGCACGCCTTTTTTAAAGGCACATGAACAGATTTTGCACATTTTGTTTCTCTCGGTGTGCATCCAACCTCTCCATTAGGACATTTTTGAGATAGCATCCTGGGGCACTTTTCACAGGCTATACCACAAACTGCAATTTTCATTTGTGCCAAATCCTTTTCCAGTTTCCCTCCTAAAACATCAAGTATTGTAACACCAGTTCTGCAGCGGCAGGCAGATTACCTCCCGGCCCGTGTGAATTCACCTGGATTGTAACCCTGACTATAGGTTAATACCGTCTTATTCTGACCTGTCATCCGTTAGCCTGCCATCGCCGGTAACCGGTATAGCCTCGCCTAAAAACCTTGGTTCAGGCTTAAAAACTTTGGTCAGAAAATAATCCTTGTTTCTGGCTGCTAATTCCCTTATCCCGTATATATACATAACCTCCCCGGGGACAGAGGGGCAGGTCCCTTGTCCCAATTATTCATTATTCACTATTTACTATCGGAAATACTGTACAATGATTGCAACCAATTTTGGCGTCCGTGGAGCACGCGGGCAATTACAATCCTATCCCCCAACACACGGTAAAATATAATATATGGATTTTGCACAATGCGCCTGTAACCACGCGCCACGCCGGGCGCGTCTTCTTCAGACAAGAGAGCCCCTTTCTCCGGGAAATCAGCCAGTTGCTTGATTACCTCATAAATTCGCGAGCGTAACCTTTCTGCCGCATCCTTGTTGTCCTGCGAAATATAGGCAAACATGCTGTCGATATCATAATAGGCTGATTCGGAGAGGATGATCTTTTTACACATCTTCAATCCTCTTTTTCAGTGCCGCGAAGGTTGCTTCAAAATCCCGCATTGGCCTGCCTTCTGCGATCTCCCGGTCAACATCCGCCAACATCTGCCCCAAACGCTGGCGGGCCATCATTTTCTGAAAAGCCTCATAACTCATAACCACCAAATCAGCTTCGCCGTTCTTAGTTACAATGATGGGAGCTTGCGTTTCGTGACAAAGTTTGGAAAATGCGTTATAGTCATGCCGTATAGTGCTGGAAGGTTTAATATCCATAATAACCGGTTCGTTTTGTCTCACTTGAAATCCACATCCTTAGCCATTATTCTGTCAATATTATATCATCGCCTATTTATGCGGTGCAAGACTACCTCAGTTGATGATGCTGTCAAGTTAAAGTCGATGCGATGCGGCATCCGAACCTGAAACTCCTTCAGTTCCGCGCAGGGATATTCAGGGCATGAGCCACAGAAGTCGATTCCTTCTTTTCGAGAATTTCATAAATAGGCAGTTTCGCTCTTTGCCTCATGTAATCATTGGCAACATTACAGAGTGTTCTAATGACTACCCAAAAGCCACGTTGTATTCTGAACTGATTCCTTCTTACCCACCAGCATTATCAAATCACCAAATCCAAGACGGGTATTTCCGTGAGGGACGATTTTTTCATAATTTCTCGAGATTGACATAATAATTGCATCTCCAGGGAGCCTGATATCTCTCAGAGCCTTACCAATAAAGCCCCTGTTAACCAATACAACTTCCTCCACCAAGAGATCGTCTTCCTCCTCCGCAATCAGCGAAAAAGCCGTCGGATGGGTGATCAGGTTTTCCAGTACCATAAGGGTAGAAAAAGCGGGGTTGACTACCCTTACCCCCAGTTCCTGAAAGCCGCTGAGATTGGTACTGTTATCCACAACGGAAATCACATCTTTCACGTTCAGGTCCTCTTTAGCGAGGCGGCAGATTTTCAGGTTGATCTCATCCGATGATGATGTGACAACAACAGTTGTTTCTGGGGTAATATTTCCGTCTTTAATGTCCTCCAGCTTGATAGCGTCGGCAAAAAGAACTTTTTGTCCGGCATCCTTGGCCTTCGCCCTTTGTTTTGCCTCAATATCCATTACCGTTACGTTTTGCCCAACTTTTGCTAACCTTTCCCCGAGTATGATTGCTCCTTCCGTCGCACCGATTATGACTACTCCCCCTTCCTTCGCATCTTTTGGGGGCACGATTTTCTCAAATACTAAAGGAGATACCATACTTGTAAAAATCGCTGTTAGTATTATTGCACCGTTGGTGTTTTCCGATATCTCGCCCACCCTTAGCCCTATAGCTGCCGCAGCAATAACCAGACTAAGGTTGGATGAAATAAGAAATCCCGCACTTATCGCCTCCCGCCAGGAAAAATGCTGCCTGAACAGCGCAGATGGAATGAGTTTTACCAGATAGAAAGCCACAATTAGAAGGGGCACCAGGATAAGGAAGTCACCGCTTTGAGCGGCCTGGGCTAAATTAAAGCTGGCGCCCATCATAATGAAAAAGATTGGAAGAACAAATTCGCCCTAAC
>DFAP01000040.1 GCA_002365855.1 Pelotomaculum sp. UBA3103
GAGGAATTTTCACTTGCAAAAACAACGGTATAACGGCTTTAAACATCGAGCTGCACACCGGCTCCACGGAGTCATAGAACCTAAGGAGGGGGCGAAGACCTTTTCATAGGGTGGGCGGAGAATAACCATGTGTATGTGTATATGACACCGGCTTGGCTGAGGAAGTATTCACCGGGATGTATCACATCTAGCATCAAGTTATCGCAAGGTTGACAACAAGTTTATTAGAAATGACGAAACGGGCAGGAGCTGTATGCTTCCCGCCCGTTTTTTTAGATGAAGGTAATTGTTTCAGGCTTTCGCTATATGTGTTTTAGGACTTTAAAAAGATAGCCTTTCCCCTAAAAAGAAGGGATTTTGTTATTAATAATCAAATTAACTCAGATGCGCTGAGTATGCCATCAGAAAATAATTTTTAATTTTCAAATGAAATAATCGGGGAGGTATTTAATTGGATGGCTTTTCAATGAAACTTGAACTCCGTATTGACTGGATTGAAGTTGATCTCTTGGGACATGTAAACAACGTAGCGATTTTTAAATATATACAATCTGCAAGAGTTAATTACTTGGAAGCTATTGGTTTAATACAATATCATTCAAAAACTAAATGTGGTCCAATATTAGCTTCTACAAATTGTCAATTTCATAAACCGCTGTTTTATCCTGGACATATAACTGTCTATTCAAAAGTTGATTATATCAAAAATACGAGTTTTAGAATTCAACATGGAATTTACAATGATAAGAATGAATTAGTGGTAGAAGCTCAAGATATTATAGTTTTTTATGATTTTTCGGAACAATCCAAGCTAACCATTCCAAATGAGCTAAGGGAAAAAATTGAAAAGGTGAAGAATAAAATTTAAGCAGGTAAACTCTGTTAACTATTAGCGGGTGGGGACAATTCCTTGATTCAATTCATTGAATGAGGGGTTCACTTAACCCAATATTTACAAATGAAAAACTTTGGCGAAAGATGGAAGGAAATATCGAATTGATTGTGGAAGAAAAACTTGTTAAAGCATTAAGTAAAGGCTTTTGATGGATAATCTTAGTTTATTAAGGCAACCTAAAACCGAAAAGTATATTTGACAAGAAGTGGGGATTACCAGTGAACAATGAAAAAAGCAAATTAGAACAGCTTTGCGTGAACACCTTGCGCATGCTCGCGGTAGACGCAGTGGAAAGAGCTAAATCCGGCCATCCGGGCATGCCCATGGGCGCTGCGCCCATGGCTTATGTCCTCTGGACCAAGTTTATGCGGCATAATCCGCGAAACCCGGCCTGGCCAAACCGGGACCGCTTTGTCCTCTCAGCGGGTCACGGCTCTGCTCTCTTATACGCCCTGCTGCATTTAACCGGCTACGACCTGTCGCTGGATGAACTAAAAAATTTCCGCCAGTGGGGCAGCAGGACCCCCGGCCATCCGGAGTACGGCCATACCCCAGGGGTGGAGGCTACCACCGGCCCGCTGGGGCAGGGTATAGCCAACGCGGTGGGCGTGGCCGTCGCTGAACGGTTTATGGCGTCATATTTCAACCGCCCTGGGTTTGATCTTGTTGACCATTACACTTATGTTCTTGCCGGAGACGGCGACCTCATGGAGGGCATCTCACACGAGGCCGCGTCCCTTGCCGGTCATCTCAAGCTGGACAAACTCATCTGCCTTTACGACGATAACCGCATCTCCATCGAAGGTTCTACCGATATAGCCTACACCGAGGACAGGGCGGGCCGCTTTGAGGCCTACGGGTGGCATGTGGTTAAGGTTGACGATGGGAATGACACGGAGTCATTGTCGTCCGCCATCCTGGAGGCTCAGGCAGTCAGAGATAAGCCATCGATAATTATTGTGCGCACCCATATCGGTTTCGGCAGCCCCAACAAACAGGACTCCGCATCGGCGCACGGGGAGCCGCTGGGAGCTGAGGAAATCAGGCTGACCAGAGAGAACCTGGGCTTTTCCCAGGAATCATTTTATGTCCCGGACCAGGCTCAGGCACATTTCTGCCAGGTGGCGGAGCAAGGCAGGGCTTCAGAGTCCGGGTGGCAGGGCCTTTTTGATTCCTACGCCGGCGCTTTTCCCGAACTGGCTTCAGAATATAGGCAGTGGGTTGACGGCCAGCTTACAACAGGTTGGGAAAGCGTTATCCCGGTATTTCCCGCTGACGAAAAGGGCCTGGCCACTCGTGCCGCCTCGGGTACGGTGCTGAACGCCATTGCGTCAAAGCTTCCCAACTTAATAGGCGGTTCCGCCGATCTGGCCCCGTCAACCAAGACGATTATTAAAGAGGCTGGTGATTTCAGCCCCGGTAATTACAGCGGGCGCAACATGCGTTTCGGAGTGAGAGAGCATGGCATGGGTTCGATACTTAACGGCATGGCCCTGCATGCCGGCTTGATTCCTTACGGTGCGACTTTCCTGGTGTTCTCCGAATATATGAGGCCATCTATACGCATGGCGGCGATGATGAAAACAAAAGTCATTTATGTTTTCACCCACGACAGCATAGGCCTGGGAGAAGACGGTCCCACCCACCAGCCGGTTGAGCAGCTGGCCTCACTCAGGGCCATTCCCGGCTTGAAGGTGATCCGTCCGGCCGATGCGAATGAGACCGCCGAGGCGTGGCGCTGCGCCCTGGGTCAGGTTCATGGTCCGACTGCCCTGATCTTGTCCAGGCAAAACCTTCCCACCCTTGACAGGCAAAAAGTTTCACCGGCGGGCGGTTTATCCCGTGGCGCCTATATTCTTAAAGAAACACAAGCTGGAGAACCGGATGTGATTTTGATAGCCAGCGGCTCGGAGGTCCATATAGCCATTAAGGCTGCGGAAACATTAAAAGGAAACGGCGTGGCTGCCCGCGTGGTAAGCATGCCGAGCTGGGAACTGTTTGAAGAACAGCCGGAGGAGTACCGGGATAAGGTGCTGCCCCCCCAAATAACTGCTAGGGTGGCGATTGAAGCAGGCAGCACTTTGGGTTGGCATCGCTACGCTGGGGATAGGGGAGAAATCATCGGTATCGATCATTTTGGCTCGTCAGCCCCTTCCCAGATCTTATTCAAAGAGTTTGGTTTTACGGCAGAAAACCTTATCGATAAGACCTTGAAGGTGCTTGCGTCAAATGAGTAAACATACAGGCTGCTGTAAAAAATGATGTTTAAAGTGATGGCGCCTTTTTATGACCGGTTTATTAGAAGCGCCAATATTGATTATTCCAAAGAGATGCCGGAATGGCTGGACCCGGTAAAAGACATGGAAGTGCTCGACCTGGGCGGCGGCACCGGAATGAACGCAGAATCCCTGAGCGGCGCCGGGGCGAGGGTTACAGTGGCCGATACATCCCAATCCATGCTGAACCGCGCTGCGGCAAAAAACATACCGGCCAGGCTGGTCCTTGCGGATGCTGGGGCCCTGCCGCTGCCGGACTGTTCATTCGATATTGTGCTGGTATCTGACGCTTGGCACCATTTTCGCAACCAGGCCGGCATTCTAGGTGAGATAGTTCGCGTGCTGCGCCCATCCGGCAGGCTGTATCTAATAGATTTTGATCCTGGGAGGAAAGAAACCAAATTAATAGCTTTTTTTGAAAGAATCCTTGGAGAACCATCGAGTTTTATGGCGCCGGATGAACTGGTCGAAATGCTCAGGGTCGCCGGTATCATGGGAAGTTATCGAAGTTTGAGGCTGGCCCAATACATATATCGTGGAGTCAAACAAACACCCTGCCGTTAGGCAGGCTTTTTATTAAACAAAAATATTTAATCAGGATTTAAGAAATTTATTATGTAATTTTAATAAATTTATTTTAAGATGGGGTATATTACCATAACATCATTTATTTTATTTTAATAATAAGGAGGTTTTGACTCATGGGAAAAACTGTAGGTATTGATTTGGGCACCACCAACTCAGTAATAGCTGTGATGGAAGGTGGTAAGCCAACCATTATTGTTAACAGCGAAGGCGACCGTACTACGCCGTCGGTTGTTGCCTTTAAAAATGACGGTGAAAGGCTGGTCGGCAAGGTTGCCAGGCGCCAGTCAGTTTTAAATCCGGAAAATACGATATATTCAGTAAAGCGCTTCATCGGCCGGCGCTACTCCGAGGTGACTGATGAGAGGGAGCTGGTCCCTTATAAGGTTGTGTCCGGCACGAATGACGCCGTCCGTTTCGATATCCACGGCAAGAAAATGGCCTCTGAGGAAATTTCAGCTCTCGTGCTGCGCAAGCTGGTTGATGATGCAGCCAAGTACCTGGGGGAAAAGGTTACTGACGCTGTAATAACCGTACCTGCGTATTTTAATGATGCCCAGCGCAGCGCCACCAAGGATGCCGGTAAGATCGCCGGTCTTAATGTACTGCGAATTATTAACGAGCCGACTGCAGCAGCGCTGGCTTACGGCCTTGATAAAAAGACCAACGAGACAATAATGGTTTTTGACCTTGGAGGCGGTACCTTTGACGTTTCTATCCTGGAGGTGGGGGACGGTATCTTTGAAGTTAAATCCACGAATGGTGACACTCACCTGGGCGGAGACAATTTTGACAAAGCTGTAGTTGACTGGCTTACCGAAGAGTTTAAAAAGGAATATGGCATTGACCTGCGAAACGATAAACAGGCTCTCCAGAGATTGATTGAAACAGCGGAAAAAGCTAAAATAGAATTGTCTACGACTATGGAAACACAGCTCAATTTACCGTTTATTACTGCTGACGCCAACGGGCCTAAGCACCTTGATGTGAAATTGACCCGGGCGAAATTTGACGACCTGACTGCTCACCTGGTTGAGCGTTGCAGGGGTCCGGTGAAAGCGGCACTTGATGACGCAAAGTTAACGGAGAAGGAAATTGATGAAGTTATTCTGGTTGGTGGCTCGACCCGTATCCCGGCCGTGCAAAAACTGGTACGCCAGTTGACCGGGGGCAAGGACCCGCACATGGGAGTCAACCCCGACGAGGTGGTAGCCATCGGCGCGGCTATTCAGGGAGGCGTGCTAAGTGGTGAGGTGAAGGACATTCTGTTGCTGGACGTTACTCCACTTTCCCTGGGTTTGGAAACCCTGGGCGGAGTTATGTCCAGGCTCATTGAGCGCAACACCACCATACCCGCACGGCGGAGCCAAATTTTCAGCACTGCTGAAGACAACCAGCCTGCAGTTGATATCAATATTCTTCAGGGTGAAAGGGAAATGGCCAGGGATAACCGTTCGCTGGGTCAGTTTAAGCTTGATGGGATTCCCATGTCGCCCAGAGGTGTGCCTCAAATAGAAGTGACTTTTGATATTGACGCCAACGGCATCCTGAAGGTAAGCGCTAAAGACAAAGGCACCGGCAAGGAACAGACTATAACTATCAGTGGTTCTACCAGCCTGGATCAAGCTGAAATTCAGCGCATGGTAAACGAGGCGGAGATTAACGCCGGTGAAGATAAAAAACGCAAAGAAGAGGTTGAGGCGCGCAACGAAGCGGATTCACTGTCCTATCAGGTGGAGCGCCAGCTGAAGGATCTGGGAGACAAGGTACCGGTTCATGAAAAGGCGCGGGTCGAGCAGATGCTGGACGATTTAAAAGGCGCGTTAAAAGATAACGCTCCCATTGACCGCATCCGAACACTTCATGGTGACCTGCAGCAGGCGGCATATTCGATATCACAGGCAGCTTACCAGCAGGGCGGCGGCGCAGCTGGAACCGGTGAGGCCGAAAGGGCGCACGCTAGTGAAGATGTTGTTGACGCTGAGTTTGAGGAAAAGTAATAAGACAGGAGAATACTGATGAACAGGGTAGGAGTTATGGTCTTTAAAAGGCCGGTGAGAAAAGAATGAGTGTTGCTTTTCGTGATTACTACGAAATATTGGGTGTCAAACGGGACGCCACCGAAAAAGAAATAAAGACCGCATACCGCAAGCTCGCCCGGAAGTGGCACCCCGACCTGCACACCGGCAAGGATAAAGAAGTCGCTGAAGAAAAAATCAAGCAGGTAAACGAAGCCTATGAGGTATTAAGTGACAAGGAAAAGCGGTCCAAGTATGACCGCCTTGGCACCAACTGGAGAGATGGCCAGGACTTCAGGCCTCCTCCTGACACGGAGGGGTTCCACTTTTATACCGGGACAGACGCAGGAGCAAGCGGCTTCAGCGATTTTTTTGAAACGTTGTTTGGCGGCGGATCACGTTTTGGAGGTGCAACAAGAACTGCCAGGCGGACCGGACCGGTCCGCGGCCGGGATATCGAAGCTGAACTGGAACTAGCGCTGGAAGAGGCTTACCGTGGTGGGGAAAAATCGCTCCAGCTCACCACCAGGGAATTATGCCAGGTTTGCGGTGGAGCGGGTATTGAGGGCAATGCCTTCTGCCGCATGTGCGGCGGGACCGGTGAAACTCCCGGAGTTAAAACACTGGCAGTTAAAATACCTCCTGGCGTGCGTGACGGCAGCAGGATCCGCTTGAAAGGACAGGGTGGTGAAGGCCTGGGTGGAGGGTCAAGAGGCGATCTCTACCTCAAGGTTAAGCTCTTACCCCACTCCGTTTTTAAGGTAAAAGGCGAGGACCTGGAAACGGAGGTAATAATTCGACCGGAACAGGCAGTTTTGGGAGATCAGATATCTGTGCCCACCCTGGATGGTCCTGTGCTCATGAAGGTTCCACCAGGAATGCGCGCCGGAAAGCGCCTGCGCCTCAGGGGAAAGGGCCTGCCCAATCCCAAGGGGCGCGGTGATGAATACGTCGTGGTTAAAATAGATATTCCCGGCCACCTGTCAGCAGAGGAAGAACAGCTGTACCGTCAATTAGCTGCATTAAGGAGAGAGGTGTGAGGCTGTGAAGAAATTCTATCTCCAGATATACCACCATAACATTCCCAGCGGAGATGAAGATTCCTGGATAGATGTAAGCAGCCTGGAAATACACCCCGAACTGGCGCAGTGGCTGGCGGAATTTGGAATAGTGGAAATTAACAACGGGTATATGCGGGTGAGCCAGGCTGCACGCCTGTCCAAACTGCAGCGGCTGCGCAGCAGACTGGGAGTTAACATCCACGGGGCGGCTGTAATACTGGAACTTCTTGAGAGGATCGAGGCGCTGCAGGAAGAAATTGAGCGCTTAAAAAGAAGATAAACAAAGAGAATATTAGGTTAAAAGGAGACGTTGGAGCGTATAAGCTGCGCCTCCTTTTATTTTAATTTAACGTTGCAATTTTATAAAAAAATTACTCAGTGCCATGTGTGCAACGTTGCTAAGGGCCACCCGTTAAATTAAACCGTAAAAAGTATAAATATTTCTAATATTTTTCTATCTTTGTTATAATGGGAGTAATATTTGGACTGGAGGGCAATGATGAAAACTTTTGGACTGTTTATTCTCCTGTCTATCATAACGGGGAATCCTATTCTTGCTCTGGGGATACTGCTTCTCCTTATTTTTATTTTAGACCGTCGTTATATCGGAATTCTGCCTGATATCATGGGGCCCTGGCGGAGAGCGAGCAGGGTGGGACAGCTCAGACGAGAAGTCCAATTAAACCCCGCAAACGCTGATGCATACCTGGAGTTGGGTGAAACTTATTTCCGTCAGGGAAAATACGAGCTGGCTGCGTCTTTTTTGAAAAACGCCTCAGGTAAAATGTCTGGGCACCCGCTTTTTCACTTTTATCTGGGCGCTTCCGGCTACCACCTCGGGAAACGACAAGAAGCTAAAAAGGAAATCGAGAAAGCAGTTGCCTCGAATCCCAAGGCTAGCTTTGGCGAGCCTTATTACTACCTGATCAGAATTAATCTTGAGGAGAACCGGCCTGTGGAGGTGGAGAAGGCCTTCGAACAGCTAATGCTATACGGGTCACCCAGAGTTTATTACCAGGCGGCAAAAGTGTTTTTAAACGCGGGGAATAAAGACAAAGCACGCAGTCTCTTTAAAGAAACCATTGATAATTATGAGGCCTGCGGGGGCGCCTTCAGGCGTCTTCATAGGAGATGGGCTGTCTTATCAAGGTTAAGCCTTCTTACTATGAAATAACTAGAGGCTATAAGCTGTTAACCGATGATAAATAATCAGTTGCAAGGTAAAAACCGGGACATGTTTCCCGGTTTTATATAAACAGAGGGATACCCTTTTTTTTACCAAATGTAGTCTTAAGTAGATTAGAGTCTTCAAAGTGAGGTGATACGATGGAAACAGTCCTGGTCTTTATCGGTGTCTTTATTGGTGGTCTGGCCGTCTGGCTTATAATGCGTGCCAGGTTGCGGCAAACATACAAACAGGCGAAATTGGAGGGGCAGCTGGAGCTTGCAGCCCTGGTTGAACGGCTTCGAGGAAAGGAACTTCAGTTTGATGAGACAAAAGCTCTGGTAAAAAGCAAGGATGAACAAATCAGCCGGATTCAGGATGAGAACACGGGACTCAGGGAAACATTATCCGGATTGAAGTCAAAGCTGGATGAGGAAAGAAAAGCATCTGAAGAAAAGCTTAGTATCTTGAACGAGGCGCAGCAGAAACTGTCCGACGCATTTAAAGCCCTTTCCGCGGATGCCTTGAAAAGCAACAATCAGGCATTTTTGGAGCTGGCAAAAACAACGTTGGAGAAATTTCAGGACAGTGCCAGGATCGACCTGGAAGCGAGGCAAAAGGCCGTTGATGAGCTTGTTATGCCGCTGAAAGTGTCTTTGGAAAAGGTGGACAGCAAGATACACGAGATTGAAAAAACCAGGGTTGACGCTTACGCCAGTCTTACTGAGCAGGTGAAGTCGCTAGCGGGCACTCAGGCCCAGCTCCAGCTTGAAACCGCAAACCTGGTAAAGGCTCTGCGCGCGCCGAACGTTCGGGGGCGCTGGGGTGAAATTCAGCTCAAACGGGTTGTTGAGCTTGCCGGTATGGTTGAGCACTGCGATTTTGTTCAGCAGGAGTCGGCGAGCACGGAATTTGGCCGTCTCAGGCCTGACTTAATTATTAAACTTCCGAACAAAAAAAATATTGTGGTAGATTCCAAGGCGCCATTACAAGCCTATCTGGAAGCGCTGGACGCCCGGGATGAGGACGCCAGGCTGGCAAAATTAAAAGATCATGCGCGCCATATTAAGAAACATCTCACCCAGCTTGGCAGCAAAGGCTATTGGGACCAGTTTACTCCCACACCTGAATTTGTTGTTTTGTTTTTGCCGGGAGAGACTTTTTTCAGCTCATCACTTGAGCAAGATCCTGGATTGATTGAGTATGGGGTTAACCAGCGGGTTATCCTGGCCACTCCTACAACCCTGATCGCCCTGCTGCGTGCTGTAGCTTATGGTTGGAGGCAGGAAAAAATCGCTGAAAACGCCCAGGCAATAAGTAGTATCGGTAAGGAATTATATGATCGTATTAAGAATTTCACGGCGCATTTTTCCGATATTAAAAAAGGATTGGACCGCTCTGTGGAATCTTATAACAGGGCCGTGGGTTCCCTTGAAATGAGGGTGCTGGTGTCGGCGCGTAAATTCAAGGAACTTGGTGCGTCTACCGGCAGTGACATTGTCCCCCTGGAGGTTATTGATAAGTCAACCCGCACAATACATACTGTTGATAATTAGAATAGCCATCATAACCCAAGCCATTTTTTTATTTGCTCTGGTTTTCTTTTTGCAGCCAGGGCAATTTCTTCAATTGATTTTCCTGCCTCGTACAATGCCCTGACTTCTCTTTTTTTCGACTGGTGCATACGTTGGTGGATAGTGTTGCTGCAGGATGAACAGCACCTTTTCTGGTGCTTGAAAGCAGGCCTGAAAAGCTCCCCACATTCACACAGCCTTAAAGGTTGGCCAGTGGCAATATCGAGCTGCAGCATTATTTTGAGAGCTTCCAGCAGGGACTGAAAGCGCCATTCCAACTGCCAGGACCCGTCAAAATTCAATCCAAGACCTGTGCTGTCCACGGAAAGCCACATATTTAAAAACTCACGCCAGCTCAGATCTTCAATTATTTCTTCTTCGGGGTCAAAACCACCAGCGTTAAACCTGTTCCACTGCGTGAAGTTGCTATAAAACTGTTCGGCTTCATTTGCGATGTCAGAGACCTGTTCACCGACAAAATTAAACCATTGATCTAATTTAAATTTGGCAGGGTATTCCGGGCTAGGATGAAAACGGCTCAGATATTCGAGTTCCATCACTTTTGTATCGCTATCAGACTGAGCAGATAATGGACCACCTGCTTGCTCGGGTCTTTGACCGTTTCCCCCCTGGTAATGGAAGAATAATCCTAAAAGCCCGTACCTGTTGCAAAATCTTAAGGCCTTATGACTGATATTTTTATCTACGTTTTTTATTTTCGCTTCCAGTTCCTCAACAGCTTCGTTCAGAGAGCCTTCTAAAGATAGTTTTAATTCGCTGCAGCTTTTTCCCAGGCTGATAAATTCCTGCAGCAGTTCTTTTTGCCGTTCAAACGGGTTTGTAAAGATCAGCGCAGCATCCAGAGCGGGAATAATAAAAAGGTTACCATTGTCGTTTGCAACTACCTCATAACGGCTGTGGCGTGGCCACCTGCCTTTTTTGGAAAAAGAACCGGATGAGAGATGGCTGTCCTTCTCAATGCCGTTGATTTCATGAGAATCCAAGCATTTCAACTCCATATAATGACAAAATAGCATTATAACAGGCTTAAATATTAGGGCCATTATATATATTATTTTAAAGTATTGTGGTTACTATATCAATGATTAATTTACAATTAAAGGATTGGTTGTAAAGAATTTAGGATGCGGTCCAGGCAACTGTTTTTGATTTAGATAGTGACTATTACGTGGAAAATATTGGCTGAATTGGTTGAGCTTGAAGGTGTGACAGCTTAATAATAACCCTTATGTCTTTGCTGTTTAGCCCGGTTTTGACAGGTGTCTGAGCAGTACTTGCCGCTTTTTTTGGTAGGGGTAAAATACCTGCCACAGCGAGGATTGTCACAGCGGCGCGGTACCCTGCCAGCGTTTATGTCCAGAAAGAACATCAGGTATAATGCAGAAAGCAACGAGTCAAAAGCCCACTCCCAGACGGGTTTTTTCTTGTTGGTGAAACGCAGGCAGGGCGCCACCTTACCTAAAAAAAGCTAAAAACCTACTCCATCATTGTTTCCGCATTCCAAATAATCTCATAATAGTTGTCATTAGTCATACCGGGGACAGGAGTCCTCTTCATCAGTGGCTTGTTATAAAGTCCCTGCCTGAACAGCGCTTTAATTTTTCCTGAATTTTTTGCTCTCCATGATTCATATATGTCAATAGTCAGTCTTAGGCATTTAATCTCGTCTAAGACCTCTTTAAGTGAAATAGGTTGAAAATGACTGGTTGAATACCATCGTTTGTTAACTAAAACGCTGTTGTCATCGCTTTGCGTGCAAACTACAGGCAGGCCAAAATGGTTGATCCAGCGAAGGACTTCATCTTGTTGATTCAGTGAGGCGAACAAGGTATGAAGATATACAGGCTTAGCAGATTCCCTGTTTTCGCCCAATATTTTCGTAAGGAGCCGGGACGGCACAGGCGAGGTGTGGTAAGTGAATGGATAATAAGTGGTACTGTCCTCAATCCAGTAGCTTCTTCCCTGAGATAGGACCGGGACGATCATTCCGTCTCTTAGAACATATTTTCTTAGTTTAAGCCAAGATGAGCCTTCATAATTTATTTTGTCGTTCTCCGGCCTATCGTTTTCTGCCCGCATTTTCTTGTCCTCCGGGAGTATGTATCAAGGTAACCAATTTAATGATTATAAGGGTACTTAATCATACCAGGCCAGTATTTTATGGTGACACGCAATAATAACTCCAGCGGCTTTGCCAGATTCATTCTAAGACACGATAAAAAAACAGGTAGGGTATTATCCTATGAAAAATAAAATTTAACAAATTAACATATATAAGCGTCTAATTTTGGATATCAGAATAGATTTCAACACAGGATGATTATTGCCCTTCAAATTTTATAAACCGCACCAGCTAAATATAGATATGGATTATTCATTTAAATTTATTCTCCCCTGAAGTTTTAATATAGAAATAATCATATTTAATTTTTTTAGTTTAAAAATTAATCTCTAAAAGGTTTTTTGCTTTAAAGATTGAAGAAATCTTAAAGTAAAAGAAACGT
>DFAP01000006.1 GCA_002365855.1 Pelotomaculum sp. UBA3103
TTCTATTAAGGGGCTAAATAGCGCTTGCAAGCGGGATGGGCCTATTTGGCTATAAAGTCAGGAGCTCCTGTGCTTCCTGTTGCGATCCGGGGAAGCAGCAATGCGTTACCCCCCGGTGCACGTATTCCGCGCAGAGGCAGGATAACGGTTATTATCGGTAAACCGCAAAACTGTCCACTGGAGTTGCGCCCTCGGCGAAAAACAATGGCTGCAGCCAATTCCCGGTTGGCAGAGGAACTGAAATACTAGATCTTGAGGTAGTGGAGGCTGTTTATCCAATGAAGAGCATTGGTGGGTTAAGGTCACGACCATTTGTGGGATTGGCCCTGGGAGGTGGAGGTGCCCGCGGCTATGCTCATTTGGGCGTGTTAAAAGCCCTGTGCGAGGCGGGTATCCCGGTGGATGTAATTGCAGGAACCAGTATAGGCGCAGTGGTCGGGGCAGTTTATGCCGCCGGGCATAAAGTGGAAGAAATGCAGGAAATAGCTCAAAGTACAAACGTATTTAAAATATTATTGACTGATCTTACTTATCCCCGCCGTGGTCTCGTGTCCGGCTGCCATCTGGAAAATTTTTTCGCTGACCTGACCGGTTATAAAAATTTTCATGATCTGGAAGTTGACTTGGTAGTAATTGCAGCTGATATTATTAACCAGGATGAGGTGCGCTTAAACGCGGGGCCGGTAGCCAGAGCAGTACGGGCGAGCACAGCTCTGCCGGGTATTTTTTGTCCGGTACGCATAGACAACCGCATCCTGGTAGACGGCTCCCTGGTTGCCCCTGTACCTACAGCAGCTGTAATGGAAATGAATCCTCTCGTGTTGATAGCGGTCGATGTCAGTTCGCTGGTGGATAACGCCGGACTATTATTAAAGGCCGGGAAATGGTTTAGATACAAGGCACCGGGCCTGGCGACCCAAAACAACTTGTGGCAATCATTAAGCCGGGCGGTCCCTGAAAGCCTGGCCCTGGTTAACCGGTCACTGGAGCTTTGTTCCAAAAGCAATTCCGGCCGGGAGTGGCCGGTCCCCGGGGGAGGGGTTACCATAGTGGTGAAACCGGCGGTACAAGAAGTGAATGGTACGAATTCCACCAGGCCTCAAAATGCATCAAGGCAGGAGAAATTGCAGGCACTAAGGCTGCCGAGTATATTGCCTCACTTTACGAATCAAACATGTTCACCGGCGAGCGGGCTTTAGATTCCGCGTTTTCACCTCGGAAGATATCAATAAACTGAAAAACTTTTTGTTTCGGCGGTGACATCGAAAGGGGGTGAGACAGATGCTGCAGATAGCGGAGAAAACCTTTTTCGTCGGTCTCGGAACCCTCTCGCTTGCCAGGAAAAAGGTTAACAAGGTTATCGACGAGCTGGCGAAGAAAGGCGAGACCACCAGCAATGAAGTGAGACAGCTTGTCCGGAAGTTGGAAGATACGGGGAAGACCGAGAAAGAATCCCTGCGCGCAGCGATCGGTCTGAAGTGCTGCGCTTCGGGGCAGCCAGGGCCGGTTACCAGGCAGGACTTTGAAAGGTTGGAACAAAAACTTGATGAATTAAGAGAAAAGCTAAGTTAACCGGTTTATGGAAGGGTTCGGGGAACAAGGCAGTTTTCCGTACCCTTCGTACTTTTCTACTCCTCCCACTAAAGAAAGTGTTGCCGGGGCAAGATTGAATAGGAAAAGGATGATGCTGATATGCGGCTGCGCAGGCGGCACAAACATTTGAAGCGCTACCGGGAGATTGCAAATATTTTACTAAAACACGGCTTCGGGTACATTTTACACCAGCTGGGGCTGGCAGAATTTCTATCCATTCCCCGGAAAGTGCTATTCAAAAAGGAGTGCGGGATAGAGCAATTTTCCATGGCCCAAAGGGTGCGATTGGTTCTTGAAGAACTGGGGCCGACCTTTATTAAAGTGGGCCAAATTATGAGTACCCGGCCGGACCTGCTTCCCCCGGATTATATAAGTGAATTGGAGAAACTTCAGGACAGGGTGTCGGCTTTCGAATTTGATGCGGTCAAACAACAGATTGAAAGGGAATTAGGCCAACCTTTAAAGGAACTGTTTGCCGAGTTTAACCCCAAACCGCTGGCCGCCGCTTCTATCGGCCAGGTGCACCGGGCCGTGCTGCCCGGCGGCCAAGAGGTAGTTGTTAAAGTCCAGCGCCCGGACATTGAACAAATCATCGAAACTGATCTTGAGATAATGTATGATGTAGCGCGCTTTCTCGAGAATCGTTCGACCTGGGCGGAGATGTACAGCTTTGTTGAAATGGTGGCCGAGTTTGACCGGACCCTTCACGAAGAGCTGGATTATAACGCCGAGGGCCGCAACGCCGATATTTTCAGAAAGAATTTTGCCGGCGATCCCGGTGTGCTCATTCCTATGATCTACTGGGAGTACTCCACCAGGAAAATTTTGACCATGGAATATGTGAAAGGGGTTAAGCTGAATAACTTACTCGCAATTGAGCGCCTTGGTTTGAACCGGTCGGCTTTGGCCAGGAAAGTGAGTCAGGCAATATTCAAACAGATTTTAATAGACGGCTTCTTTCATGGCGACCCGCACCCCGGAAACCTGGCGGCCCTCCCGGGGGAAAGAATTGTTTTTATGGATTTCGGCATGGTGGGCTACCTTGTCGAAGAAACCAAAAGTAAAATTGGCAACCTAATGATAGCCCTGGTAAGCAAGAGCGCCGGCACGGTAATGAAGGCGGTTTTGGACCTTGGGGTGGTTCCAAAAAATGTTGACAAAAAGCTTCTGCGCCGGGATATCGATTTGCTGCAGAGAAAGTATTATGAGATCCCCTTAAGTCAGATTAGCCTGAGTGAAGCCTTAAATGACATTATGGGCGTTGCCTTTAAATATCACATCCGAATGCCAACGGAGTTTGCCCTGCTGGTGAAGGCGCTGTTGACCCTGGAAGGGGTAGCCAGAGAACTGGATCCGGAGTTGAGCATAGTTAAAGTAGCCGAACCTTTCGGTAAAAGGTTGCTTATGGAAAGGTTATCACTCCAAACACTGGCTAAAACTGCCGTAAAAAACCTCCGGGAATTTGGTGATATTCTTTTTCTTTTACCGAAACAGGTTAGTGATATGCTGGATCTGGTTGCGGAGGGTGAGTTAAAACTAAAACACCAGTTCCCCCAGGTTGATGAAGTTTTGGCCAGGGTAAACATAATGACAAACCGGCTGGCCTTTAGTATCGTGATAACCGGTTTGATTATCGGTTCTGCTTTTCTTGCCCGGAAGGGAAGTGTCCTTTTAGGGCAAGTGCCGGTAGCAGAGATGGGATTTTTGGTGACCGGGGTGATGGGTTTTTGGTTTTTGGTTTCAATCCTGCGCTCGGGTGGTTTTTAAGTTAATTCACGTGCATTAAACAAAAGCCTAAAGCACAACAATATCGCAATCGCTCGTAAAAACAAGGATTTCGGGGTTAAAATCAGAATTGAAGTAATAAGTGATTTGGCCGCCCGGGCCGAACAATAACTTTTTAGGATCCGGTCAAGGCAGGAGGTTTTAGTATGGCCAGAAAACGCCGTAAAAAACTACCTATTTTCGAAGCAGCCATGACAGTTTTTTCGGAAAAAGGCTTCGAGAAGGCAACTGTGGATGAGATTGCTGAGCGAGCCGGCATTGCCAAGGGGACAATTTATTATAATTACGGAAGCAAAAAGAACTTATTTCTTTCACTACTCGAAGAAGGCATTGAACGGCTTGAAACCGCAGCTAAAAAAGAAATTGCCAGGAGGAACAATATTCGGACCAAATTAGAAGCTTTAATCACCGTACAGTTGCAATTCTTCGAGGATCACAAGAATTATTGCAAGGTGCTGTTAAGTGAAGTTTGGGGCCGGGACACACCATGGGAAGAAAAAGCTGAACGAATCCGGTCGGGCTACCTTTCTATGATCAGGGATCTAATCGAGGTCGGGAAGGCGGAAGGGTTGATTAAGAAAAGGCTGGATGCCGGGACAACAGCTTCCGCATTGTTCGGCATGATAAGCATTGCCGCTCTGGACCGGTTTTTGTTCGAAAAAGAATATTCGTATGAGGACATTCTAAATACTCTAAGAAGCTTTTTTTTTACAGGTGTCGAAGATAAAAGGAGAACGTAAGAATTTACGTGTAGTGCGGCCGTGCAAGGTCGTTAATTCTAGTGGGTGAAAGCCCCACCAGGGTAATGCCTAACCAGCAGCCCTGTAGCCAGTTCTTGGAGACGTTCAGGCAACTTAGGAAATATCAAGATGCTGCATGAATCCCTAATGAAGATGGCATATAAACCACAAGCAGTAAGGCGCGTATACATTCCTAAACCAGGTAGTAATAAGAAACGACCTCTAGCCAGACTTTACGAAATAATTGACAAAAAATCGTACAACTCCTTATTTACAAGGGCTCCGGCTAGCTCATTGTATTGCCTAAACGAATTTATATTCACCCAAGTTCAAAACATCAAACATCCTTTGCTGCACATCATCCATCTCGGTTAAAGTAAGGCATTGACGCTGCTTTTTACCCTTGCGGGATTGACCGTAAACAGTAAGC
Organism: Pelotomaculum sp. UBA3103; assembly: GCA_002365855.1. Lineage (GTDB taxonomy): Bacteria > Bacillota > Desulfotomaculia > Desulfotomaculales > Pelotomaculaceae > UBA3103. The sequence goes on from DFAP01000006.1 coordinate 4,549, forward strand.
ACTTCCTGGATACCGGACAGTTTTTCCAGCATGCATGGGATACTTAACTCAATACCATTGCGATATAACTCCCGTTTAAGCAGCGAACACAGCATCATAGCCAACACACAATAAAAAGAATGTACAGTAATCTTCTGGTCAGTCCAGTGAAATTGCGGGCTCCAGCTCAAAAAATGAGGGTCTTTCATTCATCGAGGGTTATCACCGGCAACTACGAAAGGTAACCAAAACTAAAACGGCATACCCGACCGATGAAGCCCTAAAGAAAATTATTTACCTGGCTACTGTTGAAGCATCAAAGAAATGGACCATGCCGATTAAAGATTGGAAAAGCTGTATCTCACAGTTTGCCATATATTTTGGTGATAGGTTAGAATCTGAGTTGGCCATATAAAAAAGATTGAGTTTATCGCTTTTGTTCTCCGCAAGGATAGCAGGTAAAGGATGAGGAGCAACCGTAAGGCTGCCCCTGCTATCCCCGGCAGAACCCCACCAGGCGCTCAGGTTGCTCTCCAGCAGAGCCTTGTCCTCCTGGTGGGTAAGAGCCATTTGTAGCTTAACCGTTTATAGCGGAACCAAACCATTGTCGAGTAGAAGTGCGCCTCTCTAACTTTAGGAGCAGGTTTGTTTTCACCGTTTCTCCCCGTTTCCTCTAGGAGTGCCACAATATTTGCTCCATGGCCAAATTGAACGCACAACCCTCACAGAACCGTGCTTGCGCTATTCACGCACACGGCTCCTCACTTGGAGTTTCACATTTATGCCGGACACTGCTGCTCATAAAATATACTGACGTATATTTTCGGTGTGGGCAGTGGCTTGGCTTTGAGTAGCAACAGGAACTTTTCCCAGGTATAGCTATTTCGCTGGCTTCTACGATTAAGCCATTTGAACAGTAATTTCGTTACCTCGTACCAATATTGGTATAACATTGGTCCATTATCTGTGATGCCATAGTACCTGTAGTGTCCTATGAGTTTGGGTTTCATTTGTTCTAGCAGTATACTAATAGGCGTAGTGCGGTTAGCTTTTATCCACTGTTTCATTCTATATAAGGCTCCTTTGAATTTCTTCCTGCTGGTTTTCCGCTTTTATCAATTTACTCTTAAATGCTTTGTGGAACTTCTCAGGGTTCATATGCCTCAGGCTACCATGCATCCTTTTCCGATTGTAATACTCTATATACCTTGCTACCTCGGCATATGCCTCCATAAAGTTCTGAAACTCATGCTGGCTATATAGCATTCATTCTCTAGGATAGAATGGAAGGCTTCAATATGAGCATTTAGATTGGGGGTTTTAACAGGTATACGCT
>DFAP01000127.1 GCA_002365855.1 Pelotomaculum sp. UBA3103
CTTGCTTCAGGCATCCAAGCTAAAATTAGCCACTCTTCTTCCCAAAATGGCTTTTTCTGACAAGCTGCTGACAATTATCATCTTAATGGTTTCTTGGGTACAGGCGCCAAAGCTGGGCCCTTCTTTGTAGATATCGAGAACATGGATGGTGATCTACCACCCGGTCAGTAGTTCCAAACGCTATTTTTGAATTAGGTCAGGGCGTTGAAGCTATCCATCGACAGCTCGCTGCCATATTGAGCATGTGTAACGAATCCTTCGGGACTTTATTTATCCTCAACTGCATCTACAAAGGATATCAACTTAACCTCTCTTGCCCCTACCCAGTGGTGCGAGAACATATATCCTCACTGGTATAAGTTCATTTATTCCAGTCCATATTATGGTTATGAAATTCGAAAGATTAAACCCGATATGAACTCAAAAGATGGCCTGTCAGCCTGGCAGCTAACTATGCTGGCTCTTGGAACGGTAGTGGGCGGTTCCTTTTTTTTAGGGTCTTCTATCGCGATCAGGGCAGCGGGACCGGCAATATTTCTCTCATTTATTTTAGGAGGCGTCCTCGTCTATTTTATTCTGACCGCGCTTTCGGAGATGGCGGTAGCGAACCCGCGGCCCGGTTCGTTTCAAGCTTATTCTCAGGAGGCCTTTGGTCCGTGGCTGGGGTTTGTGGTTGGTTGGGCCTACTGGACGGGACTTGTGCTGGCTATGTCCAGTGAAGCAACAGCAGCTTCAGTGTTTCTGCAGGCATGGATCCCCCGCATGTCACCCCCGGTTTTGGCTACGGTTATTGTGGTTGGGGTGACTCTTCTCAACCTGCTGGGAGCCAAAACTTTAAGTCAACTGGAAAGCAGCCTGGCTGCCATAAAACTTGGGGCTTTAGTTGGTTTTATCGGGCTGGCGTTAGCTCTGATCATAGGTATCTTTCCGGACAAAGCACCCGTGGGATTGGGAGTACTCGCCTCAGAACCGGTTTTCCCCGGAGGCGTTGGCGGCATTGCCGGAAGTATGTTGATTGTACTGTTTAGTTACGCCGGTTTTGAAATTATCGGCCTGGCTTCTTCTGAAGCACGGAATCCCCATAAAACTATCCCAAGAGCCATTATGTACACGGTAATAGTGCTGGTAGGACTATACTGTTCTGTGATTGCGGTCTTGCTGCCTCTTGTTCCAACAGAAAACCTGACCCAGGAGGTCAGCCCGATGGTGGCGGCCTTGAGCGGTGGCGGGCTGGGCTGGGCTGCAGGCTCGATTAATGTTATTATGGTTACCGCGATCATCTCTACCATGTTGGCTGCTACCTTCGGCCTGGGCAGAATGGTCCGCTCCCTGGCAGATACCGGACATGCTCCCTCTGTGTTAATTGATAAAGGAGACGTGCCCTTTCGCGGAATTCTCTTCTCAGGGGCTGCCATGCTTGCTTCAGTGAGTTTAGGGTATCTGCTGCCCAAGCAAATATATATATTTCTGGTCAGTTCCGGTGGCTTTTCTCTGCTTTTTGTTTATGCCATCATTTTAATCACCCATTACCATCATAGAAGGAGGTACGGCTGCCCTCCCAAAGGTCACTGCCAGCTCGCCGGCTTTCCCTATACCTCCTGGTTCGCCATTGCCGGCCTGATCGCCGTCATTATAACAATGCCTTTAATCCCGGGCCAGGGTTCGGGTCTTTATGTCGGACTGCTGCTGACAGGGTTCTACCTGGTGCTTTACACTGTTTTCAAAAGCCTCCCGCAAAAACTTTTCAGCAGGAGTGCTGCCCTGGCCAAACCACTGCCCCGCAATTTGTTGTCCACACCACAAAAAACTAATCAGAACAGCAAGGAATCAAAGCGTAAGTAACGGGATGCTGCTCTAAATCACCAAAAAAGCCCTTGCACCTGCAGGGGCTTCTGTTGTTTATGTGACCTTTACAACTTCCCCAAGCTGACATCCTGGTGCATGGGGCCATCGAGGGAGCGTTCGATCGTCCAGCCGGCGCTGCGGGCCAGCTTTTCAAATAGCTTATCTTTTTAATCCCGGCTTGCGTACAACGTTTTATAAATCCAAATAGGTTTTTATTGCCATTCTGACCTGTTCCTTTATCTCCGCTGAGTTAATACTGCCGCATTTCTCCCCGAGCCGTTCCTTGGAAACAGCTCTTATCTGGTGTGCCATTGCTATTGAGTCTTTGGGCAATCCGGTTTCCTGTGGGCTTAATAAAGATTCAACAGGATATACTTTTCTACCTGGTTTGACCGATGTAAGCGATAATATAGTAACTATCGGTAATGCCTGGTTAACTTCCTCCGCTGATATAACCAGGACCGGCCTCCTTCCGGCTTGTTCAGATCCCTTTGTGGGTTCAAGATCGGCCCAGAAAATTCCCCACTGGTATTCTACCATTCCGTCTTCCTCCTGGCTGTCTCCAAGTCGGAAGATTCAAATGCCCGCATGCTCTCTTCTAAGTCTTGCACAAATAACGGGTCTTTTGCTGCTTTTATCATCTCTTTTTTTAATTTTTCCTTTTCTATCTTACTTGAGTATTCTTCAAGTGCTTCTTTTACCCCGGCATTTACTGAGGGTATATAACTGCTTTTTGCATAGGTCTTATACTTTTCAATTAAATCAGTCGGCAATGAAAAGGTGACATTCTTTACTTTTGCCGCCATATAAAGCACCCCTCAATATATTATTGGCTATTTATATTGTATTCTAACCAATAATATTATGCAATAATAAATGGCGCCGGTTGTTGAATTGTTGAATAACTCCCTTAAGCGAATCCCCTGTTTATGCTAATATTATGCTAATTCATCCTACTCGTAAGAAAGCGCTTCCCGGACGCTCATTCTTGAGGCGTTGTATGCCGGATAAAGGCTGGACAGCGCTGCAAACAGCATAGCCAGCACCAGCCATATGAAAACACCTGTAGGTGACAATGCTATCTTTAAAGGCGTCTCAAAAAATGCGATCCCAAACATATAACTGATATAAATACTTACCGGAGCAGCTATTGCGGCCGCAAATACCCAACTCAAAAGGCCGATTAAGACTCCTTCACCGACGATTATGCGGAATATTGAGCGTGTTGAGGCCCCGACGGCACGCATTACACCGATTTCACGGGTACGTTCCAGCACATTTACGCTCATAGTGGTTGAAAGTCCAAGGCCTCCGACTACAACGCCCAGGACCGACATCATAATCAGCATGACGGCAAGGATTAGAAGGTGCCCGTCAATCTGCTTCCTTACGTCATCCACCTTGACAACACTTGTGGTTTCAAAACCGTCAGAATTAAGATTCTTTTCCGCATCTCTTATGGCAAACTCTATACTTTTTGAATCCCTGTTTTCGGTTGTGAATACTACATTCTGGCCGAGACCTTTCTGGCCTGTAAGCTCCTGAAAATATTCCTGATTTACATATACCTTCGGTTCGGACATCATTTCCTGGACAACTCCGACAACTTTCCAGCCAGAGTCCTTTCCGTTTATTCTTAATGTAATGGTATCTCCAACCTTTGTATCAGGTTCCATGTGCAACACCCGTTGGTTCAGGACGACAGCGTTGGTATCCTCCGAAGCCAGCCATCTGCCCTCGTTCGGTTCGACAGATGTTACAAGTTTTGAGCCTGATGGGATTGCAACGACTTTAAAGTAGTCTCCGCTCATACCGTCCGCATGTACAGTTAAGGCTTCCGAACCTCCCCAGACTTCTACATCCTTTATGCCGGGGACTTTTTTTACCGATTCCTCTATTTCAGCATTCTTATAAGGGCGGGCAAAGCCTATGGAGGCGTCGAAACGGTAAGACTTTATAACCCCTGCCGAGCTTGTATTCATGGATGCGGAAACATTCATGGCAGTAATAAACAAAGCTCCTCCAATGGAGAGCACCCCAAGGGTGAATAACAATCTGCCCTTTTTCGGAAAGTGTTCCTTATAGAGAGCAGAAATGGTCTGGATAAAACACTGATTCTTGAACTGATGCTGTCAAGGGCATTCGGTTTTTTATTTTTCAAAGCGACTCCATAATCTTGCAGCGCTTCACGTACGGTAATACGGCTTCCTTTGACAATGGAATAAACGGCTGCAAACAAAGGCAGCAGGAGACCGACTGCAATTTGGCTTAAGTAAGCCCATAAGGGAATTCTATCGCTGAAAATCTGGAAGTTCAACATACCTGCGTTAAAAGATGCGTATGCCCTACCTGCAAGAACTGCTACAGGAACGGCAAGGGCAGTTGCTGCAATCCCCAGTATTATGGCGAAACTCAGATAAATTGCCGTAATCTGGCCGCTTTTTGCGCCAACGGCCTTCATCATTCCTATCTGGCGGATTTGCTGGGATAGAAGTGCCGAGATCATATTAGCTACAATCGCAGAGCTTAATACAAGTGCAATTATTCCGAAGGCTCCCAGCAGGAACAAAAGGGTTTCCATCTGGGCTGCATGAGGATGCTTGCCGGGTTCCGGTATTTTTATCCGCCACACATTCTTTCCGTTTTGCTCCAGCCAGTCTTTCAATTTGTTTGTTACACTTTGTATGTTGGTATTATCCATCCGGCCTTCCGATACGACAATTTTCAATTCATTAAAGCCGCTATCGCCGCCAAGCTGCTGAATGGTTTCCGGAGTTATAAAAGCGAATACTTTATTTTCCATCCAGGCGGGGGGAAGAGCGGGAGCATGCACTGTGCCTGCCAGCTTGAACTCGGTGTAAGAACCTCCCGGCAGCTTTATATCCAATTTGTCGCCTATTTGTGCGTAGATAACCCGCATTGCGGCTCTTTCGACAAGTATGTCCCCCTTTTCAGGAGGCCATTTCCCATCTTCCGGCTCAAACTTATCTATCCGCATGTCGCTGAAATTTTCAACAACAAACATGTCGATTTCCTTTTCATCGCCATCACCTGACCGTACCCGCCCTACAATAGTCCTTCCGGCTTCTGCATCCAGGATCCCGGGCATGCTCTTTACTTTCCTGACGGTTTCATCATCAAGGCCTTCAACCCATAGAGTCGCAGACGCCGGATTTGTGCACATATAATTGACATCCATTTCACGGTTGAGGATTGCCCTGGCGTTCAACACCGCCCCGACACCGGTGACACCTATGACCATTGCCATTATGACAAGGATGGTCCTTGTTTTATCGGACAACAGGTCGCGTATTACTTTTTTCCAGCAGAGTCTAAGCATTTTACAGCACCTCCCTGCTGTTCCCGATGGCTTCCTTATTTACCGGAATATCATCAATGATCCTTCCGTCAGCCAAAGTTATGCAGCGCTTTACCCTTTTGACTACATCCCTGTCGTGCGTTATTAATATAACGGTTTTCCCTTCTTCCACCAACCCGTCGAAAATCTCAAATACCATTTCGGCTGTCCGGCTGTCAAGGTTCCCGGTGGGCTCGTCGGCTGCGATTATTTGCGGTTCGTTTGCCAGAGCCCTGGCTATTGCAACTCTCTGCTGCTCCCCTCCCGATAGGGATGATGGGAACTTATCAGCCTGTTCTTCCACGCCAACCTTTTTCAATAAAAGTAATGCCCGTCTTTTACGCTCTTTTAAGGGAAAAGTATTGCAGAAGTCCATTGGAAGCATTACATTTTCCAGTACTGTCAACGTAGGAAGGAGTTGAAAGAACTGAAACACCACCCCTATGTTTATTCCTCTCCAGACAGCCATCTGGCTTTCGGTAAGAGACTGGATCAGCCTGTTGCCGATAATTATTTCACCTGAGGTGGGCCGGTCTATGCCGGAGATCATATTGAGCAGGGTAGTTTTTCCACTGCCGGATTTACCGACTATAGCTACGTATTCCCCTGAAGAAATATTGAGATTTATGCCGTCCAGCGCAGTAAAAACGCCTCCCTGGCCTTCAAATCTTTTAACCACATTTCTTAAATTGATGAAAGCTTTTTCTTTTTCCTGATTGATCATTGTTGGAATGCTCCTTTAATTCGTTTTGTACCAATCAATTCCTCAGTTATCATGTTATCTGCCACGATGCATATCCATAAAGCTTCTTCCACCATGCATTTCCATAAATTTATTCATCAGATCAGCACCAATCATAGTGATCAGTACACCGACCACCACAATAACAGCAATCACAGCTGCAACCAGCGCGATTCGTTTTTTATTCATTGTGCTCCTCCTGATAGATGTTTCTTCATCTGTTATAAACAAATATACAGGGTCAAGATAAAACGCTGATAAAAAGAAAATAAATATTTGTAAAGCAAATATAAAGAATTATGAAGTAATGAATAATCAGGTCAAATATAAAAGTAAAAGAGGCGACCCCTAAAGTTAAACTTTTGGGCCAGCCCCTTTAATAGCACCAATTTTTTATACAGCAAGCGGAAGGGTAAACCGGATTCCTAATCCCCCATAATCTGAATGAAACGCGCAAATTTTGCCGCCATGACGTTCAATAATGGATTTGCAGCTTGCCAGGCCAAGTCCTGTACCACCGCTTTTACTTTGCCTTGACTTATCAACAGTAAAATATTTTAGAAACAAGGAAGGCAATTCATTATCCGGCACTCCTGCGCCGTTGTCCTCCACCTGAAAATATGCATAGTATCCACCCGTAGAGCCGTTCATATAGACTTTCAGATCATTCTTTTCACCGTATCTTACGGCATTGCTGAAAAGATTCCCGAAAACACGGCGTATCATGTGTTCGTTAATCATTATGCGCTGGTTTGCGTTAAAGGAATGTTTACATTTCAGTTCATAATCAAGCCCGGATAATTCGATTTCATATTCCGCAGCGATATTTTCAAACAGTTTCATTACCTCTACGGGTTTTATTTCTACCATTTCCAATTCAAGCTCATCCTTGGTAAACGCAGAAAAACTGTTGATCAGTTCTGCGATATGCTTAGATTTCTCTTGGATAAGCTCATAATATTCCTGTTTTTCCCTTTCGGAAAGATTTTTCTGCATCGCCAGCAGTTCCACAAATCCATTTATGGTAGTCAATGGAGTCTTCAGATCGTGAGCTATGGCTGCAATCATATCAATCTGCTCCTTGCGCGCCTGATGAAGCCTTTCCTCCATCTCATTAAAATGATTGTACAGTTCTCCGATTTCATCCTTCCTTTTTGAGTATAAGGAGGTAATCGTACGCCCTATATTTACGCTTTTAAACCTTATATTAAGTATCTGAATCGGTTTTGTTATATTAAAATGGAAATACACTGTTAAAACAGCAAATATGAGGCCTGCCACAACAAACAAAAAAAGAAGCATTTGCATATGTTCCGGACCTGATACAGTTTCTAACAATGCAGGCTTTTCATGTACTATAAGTGTATTTAGATATAAAGCACCGGAAACGACAATCAACAGAAACATCAGCAGAAACAGTAAAGGGAGCTTGATTTTCAGCTTCATATTCAATCCTTCCCTTCAACATATTTATAGCCGACACCCCAAATCGTTTTAATAAAATCATACTGGGCGCCCAGTTTTTTACGGATATTTTTGATATGGACCGTAACGGTGTTTAAATCTCCGTATTCGTCTCCCCACACATTCTCGTAGATCTGTTCACGGGTTAAGACATTATTGGGATAACGCATCAGAAAGGATAATATCTGAAATTCTTTCGTCGACAGATCAAGCTTTTGCTTGTTTAAAAAGGCCTCAAAAGTCTTCTCATTTAAAACCAGCGGTGAAGCATTGTTCCGGGTATTTATCTCAGTTTCCTGGCTATGTCCGCTCCATTCTCTATACAAACGATCAACCTTGCGGAAATGAGCTTTAATCCGCGAGGTAAGTTCCTGAATACTGAAGGGTTTGGTCATATAGTCGTCTGCGCCTATTTCCAGTCCGATAATCTTATCAATTTCTTTATCGCGAGCACTTAGGAACAGGATGGGAATATTATTTTTTTCTCTAATGTTCCTGCAAACTTCCAGTCCGTCCATTTCCGGCATCATGATATCGAGCACCACAAAATTTATGTGATGTTTTTCAAGTACAGACAGAGCCTCTTTCCCTGAATAAGCCGGTATTACTTCAAATTGTTCGTATTTTAAACTTTGTGTAATCAGCTTGACAATATCCCGGTCATCATCAACGACCAAAACTGTCTTCTCCATTATTTTCACCAGCTTATTTACTTTTTCTCTATCTATTTTTTATTTATTATAACAAGAAGATGTGAAGT
>DFAP01000107.1:0-1316 GCA_002365855.1 Pelotomaculum sp. UBA3103
TATTTCGCCCGCTTATGTCCGGGTTCATTTAACGGGCTTTTTATAAAAGCAATCTCCCATAGCTTTCGTGACGGTGCCGGCAGGGTCTGGAGCCCGTAATAGTCCTCTTTGAACACTTCCCCCACGCGTTCGGCTCCGTAGCAGTCAAACAACCACTTGATCTGCTCCCAGTTACCATTTGCAAGTACGGTCTTGATTACAAACTTGTAACTTTTTTGTCCGTCTATAGCTCCAAAGCTGTAGTTATGAAACAATGGAGCAAGGAGATCCGGTAATTTCAATACAAGTCACTTCCAGTCATGTTGTGGCTTTTCAAATAATTCTGTACAGCCGATCTGAAATAGTCTTCTATTTCGGTGATAATTACTTTGTTTTCGATCAGTGTCTCCACGGGGATGTCCCTGTCTTCCAGATCGTCGGTGTAAACCAGTTGCTCCAAAAATAACCTGGGTGAAAAGAGCGGTTCATTGCCGGCTCTAAATTTCAAAGGGGCTTTCTGAATAATTTCTTCAATTGAGGTAATACCTTTCGACAAAAGGAAATACAGGTCCATGTAGTCCCTAATCGTCGCGCGCCGCCCGATGCTGTATGCTTTCATCAGGGCGATTTCTTGCGGCGGCGCCAGTAAAATATCTCTCAAAAATTTATCCACGGTTTCTCCCCTGACCAGAGGGTATGCAGCCTCAAAAGGATATGCAATAAACGTCACGTTTACTCCGTTTATTATCCACGAAGCCTGGTCGACCTGTTTGAAGATCAGTTTTAGTGAATATAGCTTAAAAATTCTTTCAAGATCATCTATGATAGTATGGAATTTTATTTTTTCCGCGGTTCTTTTTTGAAAAAAGTCAAGGTCTAATGAGCGGCGATGCTTTATCTGTAAAGCCAGACCCGTTCCTCCTGCAAGATAGAATTCTCTTGAAATACGGCTGCGCCCCAATTCTTTTAAAACAAACAATCCATTTTTACCTAGTATGTTTTCAGGAAAACTAAGATCGGACAATATCATGCACCTCGCTACGATATAAATTTATTATACCATAAATTGCTAATTTAAAAAATATAAGGGGAACATTGCTACGGTGTACTGCTGATAACAGCGAACAGAACGTTTTTCCAATAAATGGACGGCGCCGGCTTCGCCAGCTACCAATCTTTTGAGGTTTTCCGAGTGCTTGCACTTAAGACTTCCCCCAGGAGTTCGGCAAAGTCGGAATCCTTTGCCACGCCGATTTTGTTTCAGTCCACTTAACATCGCACGACTTGTTTTTTTTCACGTGGGGGAGCACAAGCAGGAATAATTTTGCAAACAGCGA
>DFAP01000107.1:1648-1889 GCA_002365855.1 Pelotomaculum sp. UBA3103
TCCTAAATACTGAACAGCATTTAGGATTCGCTATATCTTCAATCGGGACAATTCCCCGAACCTCTAAACGGTCTGGATACACCCACAGCTTCACCTGTAACCTGTCAAGCAATTCCTCCCAGGTCATCACTCTCTGTGGGAATCCGACCGTTAAATGTTTTTCATCGTGAACCTTCACAAAGGCAATGTTTTCAGTAACTGTATTGTCATCCGGCTGGTAGCGGACATCAAAGAGTTCTTC
>DFAP01000107.1:2258-4119 GCA_002365855.1 Pelotomaculum sp. UBA3103
CCATCTCCGGCCAGTAATGTTCGTAACGCTTGCGAATGGCGAGTTCCTGTTCCTTTAACTCATTGATTTGCCGCTTATAGTCCTCGTGTGATAACGTTCCATCAACATAAACAGTAGCAAGCCTTTTCTGTTTCTCCTGTAACTGTGAAATCTGTTCCGTTATCGGAGAGAGTAAAGTTTCCAGTTCTTCCTTCCGGCGTTCCAGCGAACCGACATACTCATCAATGGCTTTACGCATCTGCTCTTTATTTTGAAGCATCTCAATAATCCGTTTCTTGACTTCTGTGGTAACTGCTTCACCATCAAGGACTGGACTTTCACATCTCGGACTACCGTCAAGATGGTATTGCTTGAGTTTTCCATTACACTTAAAAACCAGTTTCGTCCCTTTGTTATACATTGTATCGTGAAACGGGCGCTGACAGAGACCGCAGAAGATACGACCGGCAAGTATTGGCTTGGGTCTCTTGCGGTTAAACCCTCCTCTGGATTTAACTCTCTTTTCCTGTGCTTTCTCCCACAACATCTTATCAATAATTAAGGAGAATGAACAAGAGTAAGCAAGTTACAACAAAACCAAATTAAAGGGAAATAGCTATAAAATGGAAACAAAATTTACCATATATTTTATTGCTTTGCTAAACAAACGCTCATTTAAATTTAACAATATTTAGCAATTTATTGTAGTTATATTTTTGAATTTTAATGTCCTTTTAATCATAAAAAACGTATTTTACAGCTTTTAAAATTGTACATATTTTTTATTCCTGAACAGTTACCGCATCAGCATCTGCCGGTACCTGTGTCCTGCCTGCTTTCCGGTTCCAATTTTGAACCCCACCCCTTTAGGGATGGGAGGATGTAAGTACCCAGAAAAAAGCAATAGAAAATATTGGCAGATAACTGGAAAAGAAACCGTGATATAAGGTATAATAATACAAAGGAAATTTTGAAAGGTAGAGTGAAAGTGATGGAAGCAGTTAAAGTTATCAGGGAAAAAGCTGAGCCGGTACTAAAAAGGCACGGCATTATGAGAGCCGCCGTTTTCGGTTCGTATGCAAGAGGTGAATATAAAAAAACTAGTGACATAGATATTTTGATCGAATATGTTCCGGAAACGAGAAAAACATATTTCGACATAATAGACTTAAAAAACGAACTTGAGGCAGTCCTCGAAAAAAAGGTTGACCTGGTAACTAAAGGTGCAATTTCAAATTTGATTAAAGAGGACGTATTAAAAGAAATGCAGGTGATCCTGTGAAGAAAGACCATGTCTTCCTGGAACATATTTTGGAGTGTATAGATCGAATAGAGGAGTATCTTGCCGGCGTACCGGAGAGAGAATTTTGAAGAAATACCCAGGTCCAGGATGCGGTGGTAAGGCGTCTTGAAGTAATAGGCGAAGCGGCGAATAAGATTTCGGAGTCGACAAGGAAAAAATATCCGGTAATTCCTTGGGGCAAAATGACCGGGATGAGGAATATATTGATCCACGAATATTTCGGGGTGGACTACGTCATCGTTTGGAATACATGTAAGAAATCAATTCCGGAACTAAAAGGACAGTTTCAAGAAGTCTTAAAAGATATTTCGAAGACACAGTTTTTGAGGGTTCGCAGATAGAGGCTGATTATTTGGCTCGTTGGGTTGGCATTTTCCGTCCGGTATTTGCAATAGTCTTGATCGGGAGGGAGCCGGATATGAGCGGGAGGCAAAGAATAGTTTCTTTGGTTCCTTCGTTTACCGAGATTCTGTATTTCCTGGGATTGGGAGCGCGGCTGGTCGGGGTAACGGAACATTGCGATTTCCCCGGGGAAGCCCAAAACAAAGCTAAAGTCGGCACATTCGGTCGGCCTTTGCC
>DFAP01000083.1 GCA_002365855.1 Pelotomaculum sp. UBA3103
CCGGCTCCCGTAGCGGCTTGTGTGGAAGCCAATCTTCCGCCTTCTGGGGTTTTATTCGCGTCATTGAAGAAATGGGCGCCCGTAGACCGCCTATCGTTTTACTGGAAAACGTAGTGGGCTTTCTGACTTCACATAAGGGCGCAGACTTCAAGGAAGCGTTACTGGCCTTGAATCGCTTGGGCTACGATGTTGACGCCATTATTTTGGACGCTGCGCGTTTCGTGCCACAGAGCAGGCAGCGCCTTTTTGTAATTGGAATATTAGGGGATTCTGAAATATGGGAGGTTAAGGAAAACCTTCGCTTCTACGAAAGCGACGTTAGGCCAAAAGCTTTGGCTGATTTTATTTTTATGTATCCAGAGATCCGATGGAAAATACGCGATTTGCCCCCTCCACCGCGAAACGAAGTAAATCTACAGGATATCCTAGAGGACATTCCTGAATCCTCACGCGAGTGGTGGAGTCCAGAACGTGCTGAATATTTACTCAATCAAATGAGCGCCCGTCACCGCGAAATAGCGGAGAAAATGATATCAGGCCGGGAATATTCTTATGGCACCGTTTTTCGACGCGTTCGAAATAAAAAGTCGATGGCGGAGCTTAGAACCGACGGTTTAGCGGGATGCCTGCGCACGCCGCGCGGCGGCAGCGGAAGGCAAATCTTATTTGTCGCTGGAAAGGGCAAGTATTTCGCAAGGTTGCTCACACCTCGTGAATGCGCGCGTCTAATGGGGGCTGATAAATTTAAGATAACAGTCCCTCCCAACCAAGCCTTGTTCGGCTTTGGTGACGCTGTATGCGTGCCGGTTATTGAGTGGATTACAGAGTATTATTTAAATCCAGTGATAAATGAGTTAATTAGAGGACATTCATTACGTTTGAATATGAAAGAAGGCTGAGCATGGAGGTTAAAGACAGAGCTTTGAAGGTTTTTGAATCGTGGTATAAAAAATTACCAGTTCACAAGCCCAGCGGTGGCCCGGCGAGAGGAACGATTGGCGCGGCTTTAATCGTTTTGGATAGATTAAAAGGAGATTTCGATCTTAACCTGGAGTCACATAGGGCTGCGGGGCAGTCCCAAATTAAAGGAGCGAGCGGCGCGGCGGTATCACGTATTCTGTCCAAGTTCGTTGAAAACAGGCCTTTTATTAAAGAAGGGGGACGCACTAATCGCGGTGGACCCGGTGACATTGGGAAAATGCTTGAAGCCATTGGAACTACCCGTTTAGAACACCTTACCACTGTAGAGCGCAATGAAGTTCTCGAATATCTTCAGTTGTTTCTTGTCGAAAAGGTTCGTGAATATCACAATCGTCAACGATTAAAGGTAATATACGATCCATCTCAGAGTACCTGGCAATCCATTAACGATTTGCTTTCCTCAGCGCGTGACACCGGCAAAGAGGGTCCAGTGGCGCAGTATTTAGTCGGCTCGAAGCTCCAATTAAGATTTCCCCATGTTCAAATTGGGAATGAGTCATACAGCACAGCAGATGACCAGTTAGGCCGACCAGGGGATTTTCAGGTGGGTGACACTGCGTTCCACGTGACAGTGGCCCCAATGCCGGCTGTTTATGAAAAATGCAAACGCAATATTGAGGAAGGGCTTAGGGTTTACCTTTTGGTTCCTGATCGGTGTCTTGTCGGAGCAAGACAAAACGCTGATACGATTGCGCCGGGGAAAATATCCGTAGAGTCCATTGAATCTTTCGTAGGTCAAAACATTGAAGAGTTGTCCATTTTTTCGAAAGATAGAATTGTCGAAGGATTCCTCCGTTTACTGGAAACCTATAACCAAAGAGTTGACGCTACAGAAACAGATAAATCCATGATGATTGAAATTCCCCGGAATTTACTTCGCTAATTAATCATTTTATATGTATTACATATTATAAGTTCTAAGTAATATGAAAGAAGAAATAAAGGCTTTATTCAAGAGTTTTGAAAGTAATAGGTAAAAATCACCATAATCAACAGTTCTATGCTATATAAATTTACCCTTCCCACCTTGCCCGGTACCCTCTCACATCAACATGAATAAAGCCCTGGTCCTGATAGACACCGATACCGTCAAAGCCGGTTTTTCCCACAATCTCTGCAAGCTGCCGAGGGCTGATCCCTTTAACCCAAATATCCGCGGCCATGCCGAACAAGTGGTAGGAATTTTCGGCACCTCCCACCGCCTTGTTATACTTGGCACATCGATACCCGGAAGCGATAAACACCGGCGCCCCGACCACATTACGCAGGCCCTCCAGCTTGCGCACCAGCTCCGGGTGTACCAGAACCATTCCACAGCAGCGGCAGGCAAACTCCCTGGCCTGAAAATGCTCGCTCAATTTTTGTCCTTCATCCGCTAATTTAACACACAGCATAAATCTTACCCCCTGGTTTTTTATCTTCACATATTCAAAAAACAACTGTGGCCGGCCCAGTAACTAACCAGCCCCGGCCCTCGCCACAGCGTATAATAATCGACTCACTTTCCGTTAATAATTTCATTTATCTCTTCTATGTCCATTCCGTTCTGGCGGGCGACGACGATGGTCAGCGAAGTAATACTTTTTTGCAGCTCTTTGATCACCGGCTCCAGTCGCACCAGCAGGTAGCCGGCCACCACCATAGGGAAGCCGTAATTTGATGCTAGCTTGAAAATTTCCTCCATAAAATCCCCTCCCCTTACTATCTTTGTTATCTCAGGTCCATAAATTGGAGTTGCTCAGCTGAGAACACCCTGTGAATAGTTGTGTTCCTATTCCTTAGCCGGGGTATTACACCATTCCCTTTAACCCGGCCCCTCTAATAAAATAAAGGGAGGACGCATATCCCCCCTCGCTTATACCGCAATTATGAGCCAAACAGCTCAGTCGTAGTTGTATCAATGATCCTGGCGTTTAACTTGGAAACCAGGTCACCGCCGCTGGAAGTGAAGATATTCCGCGCGATAATCAAATCCATTGCCGCCTGCACCTGGGCAGCGGTCAGGTCATCTTTCGGGTTGTCCAGGCTTATAGTGACGTTCCTGTTGGCTTCGTTGATGAAAGCCATCCTCAAAGTTTGCGTAACAGCCATCCAACTTCCCCCTTTCAAAATATTTTTAAGTTATGAATCTCCGAACTAGATCTCAATTAGTTGAGCGGCATCTACTCTGCTGATCCCATTGAGCGTGTATTCCTGCAGCCCGGCAAGGCTTTCAGCCACGTCATAGAGATCCTGGTCTGCAGCAGTGGGCTTGGCATTAGTCAGGCTCCGGTTACGGTAAACCGGGTTGCCGCTGCCGTTAACGCCAGTTTGCAGTTCCAGCCTGAGGATAGAGTTCGCGGGTACTTTAGAAACTGCCATTTATTTTCCCTCCTGTCTTTTTTTATGGGGCGGGCCTGACCGGTAAGAGCAGGGCCCGCCGGAAAAAATAAAACGACCGGCAGAATTTACCGGTCATTTATAGTGTAAATGCGAACATATGATCTGTCAAGCAACTTTATAAAATATTTCCAATAATTATCATGTAATTAAACTTTTTATAAAAACTTCTAAGCTGCATACTTTTCAATCAATTCATCAATTAGATTAGGTATGTCCATCATTTTCTCCATTTGATCCTGGATGGTTTTACGACTTCTTGCAATCCAACTAAGTACCTGGCTGACATGGTAAGCGTTATCTACTGGTGAAAAAGCGCCGGGTACTTCTTCATCTTGGGAAACTAGTTTTTGACTACTGGGGCATTTTATCCCCTTATCAATAATTTTTCCGTCATAACCACTAGTAGCAATACTACAAGCCCTTGCAGCTGCATGAGACCCCCAACTATTTGCCAAGCAATCATCAGCCCATCTATAAAACTGATCTAACGTTACATTATGGCTTAACAACTTTTTAAATAATCCACGATCATCAGATATTTTCGAAATTTGCTTATTAATGTATTCTGCAACCTCTTCTGAAGTATGAGAATACAGATGCACCTTTCTAAAACTGCTTTTCCCTAATCCATATATCATTCCATTGCTACATACTTGTCTAAACCAACTAAAATTAATTTCCAAGGATGTGCTTTTATCAACCGAGTTTAAACAGTTTATTCTTAACAAAATTGGGCATCCGTCGCCGGGATCATAGTCAAAACCGGGAAGTGTGATACTCAAACGCATTCGTTCGCCATATTCTGACAGTGTTAACTCCGCCTCATTCCAGCGGGCACCCATGTCAGTAATAGACATTCCCTCTTGAAATGTCTTGATTAAATCATGGTGTTGAATTAAACTATATTTCTTAGACACGGTCGCAATCGAAATAGGACCTCTGCTATTTATAGGACTGCTATAAATTATATCGCTGTATATGTTTTCAAACTCACCAAAAGAAAATGGCATCCGCTCAAAATGTGGAATATGATTAGTAAGCTCCTCTATCGGACCCACATAATGATAAACTTTTTGCCCAAACCAAGTAACATCCGGCAGGAAAAAATCAATATCAGAGTTAATTGAAGAGTAATAATTATTTAACGACAAATTTGCACACCCCTTCTAAAACCGGTTCCTTTATAACAAACTTTTTTACTTTTCCTGCAGAACTTAATATCTTAAATAGAATGCATAATCAAATAATCATCTGTCAGCCGATGCTGGTAGTCCCAATACTCACCGTTATACATCTGGGCAACTTTTTTCAAATCAGGCATCTCAAAGAAGTTAAATATTGATTGAGGAAGATGATTGAGAGAAAGCTGTGGCACACACTGAATTTCTAAAGCTAATAACCGCAGTATAATACGCGTCTGCTCCTCATTGATCTTCAGCCTATTCTTCAATATCAACCTGTCACTCTGCTCATCAATAACTCCAAAGTGAATTAGTGTTTTAACAAAAGCAGCGGCTGACCGGCCAACCACATCACGTTCACCATAGGAGTTAACCATTCTGGTCTTTAAAAACCCAAGTTTAATTTCACTGCCATAATCATATACCCGGAAAATGTGATCAGATATTTTTTGCAGCACTCCAGTTTGAGCAATTAAATAAAACAGGAAAACCGGTGACATGAAGGACTGGCCGTGTTTTATGCTCAAATCCTTCATAATTAACTTATCCTTCACCCTTGTTTTGTTTTGTTCATCCCTTAAGAAACACCGAAAAAGGACTGTGCGAACTTTCCGTTTGCCCTCTTTACCGGTCAACTCACTCGCGATTTTTTCAAATGGTTTATTCAGGTCTGATAGTTGTTGGCCGGGGTTGGCCAGCAACAGGCTCTCATAAATCCACTGTGGCCGGAGCGGCCGGTCAAATCCGATCATGCCAGCACCTCTACAAAAGGAATAATAACTTCTTCCGGATGGATTCCCCCGTGACTTATCGCTGTGTCATTCTTGTTCCCAAACATGTCTCTGCCGTCGGGAAAGACAGCTACACTGTCGCCAAAGAGATTGCTATTATTATAGATATAAACATCCTCTTTATCCC
>DFAP01000087.1 GCA_002365855.1 Pelotomaculum sp. UBA3103
TCAACTGCATAAGTCCTGATTATAATATGAACTACTATTCTTTTAGGGAATGGTCTTAATCATTGTTAGTTCATCGTTTATTAAGCAACCGGGGTTTTCTCCCGGCAAATATTTTATATTTTTCATTCAGCCTGATGAACCAGGCCGCTGACTGGCCCTGGAACAAAAAGGCCAGGGAAACCATCAGGGCTGATGTAACCCCGAAGGTCGACGCCGCAAGACCTATGGATATCGCCAGGTTGCGCAAAACAGTGCCGAATACCAGGGTTAGTGAGTCCTCCTGGTTAAAGAAATAGCTTCCCGTCAACGCCATAAAATAATTTGCGGCGTAGAAAAACACCCAAACCATTAAGGCTTTAAAAAGTATATCAGGGCGGGACACAATAGAGTGGGCATTGGTGCTTATTCCGGTGAAAATCACGTACACCATACCCCAGGTTGTCACCGCAGGCAGCAGGTGCTTGATATTCAGGTTGAAATACTCACAGCCATATTTTCTTAGTATTACGCTATACGTCGCCGTACCGAGAATCAATGGGACAAACACGACCACTGTAATGGTTTTGAGCAGCAGCAGCACGTCCACGTTGATCTTGGTGCCCAGCATCACGAGCAGGTACCAGGGAGCAAGCAGTGAGCCCAGCACCAGGCTCAACGCCGTCAGTTTAATGGCGGCAGGCACATTGCCACCTGCCAGCAGGGTAAATGCAATGGTCATGTTTGATGTGGGCAGCAGCGAAGCTATTACCAGGCCCGTAAACAGCTCCGGATCGCCTGCCAAAAAAAGACTTCCCAAAAGATAGGCCAGAGCAGGTACAAGGATAAAGTTTATGGCTGACGCTGTAAGCAGGAGCTTAGCATGACTCAAGTTTACTATTTCTCTTATTTTAAAACCAATCATAGTAGGGTAAATCATCAATACGGCTACGGGCAGCACAAAATTTTTAAGCAGGCTTGTGTCCACCAGCAGGCCGGCTATAAACCCCGCCACCAAAACGACTGGTATGGTTACAGCTATATTCCTTGAAGGAAGCAAAAAGATATTCATGATTTTATCCACCACTTTGTTTAAACTATACCCGTAATCATATTATAAAAATTGTTTGGTTACCATAAGGTAAGCAAAAAAGGCCTTAAACTGTTTTTTCCTGAAATTCCATCCCGCTCAAAAATAGTATCCTACCAGCTTTTATAATTAACCTGCCGTTGAACAAGCATTGCTTTTACCATGCTGTATATGGTAAAAGCGCCCATGAAGAGGGCGCCGGAGTGTAAGGCCTACATTCAAAACAGAAACCTGCCTTTCGTTCAACCGTACATACACATGTCAACATTTAAATATTTTATTCTGTTTCTCCAGCCGGAGTAAGTAGAGCATCCTCTTCAGCTTTCGGCACAGGTGTCCTTAAATATCTGCAACCTGTCCATACCAGCATGGCAGCAAACAAAATGCGCAGAGTACCTTCAGACAGGATGTGGGCAAAGCTTCCCCCCAGGTATGTGCCTATTAATATACCCGCGATAAGTCCCGGCAGGATACTGGTATCGATATTCCCGAGACGCCAATATGCATGCGCGCCAACTCCCCCGGCAGGGATCATGGCAAGCAGGGAAGTGCCCTGCGCAGTATGCTGGGCGATTCCGGCAAGCAGAACCATCGAGGGCACCATTATCGTGCCCCCTCCGACCCCCATCATCCCGGAAAGGAACCCGGTGAAAATTCCGGTGAATAAAAGCACAATTATTTTTGACCATCCCATGCCGGATACGGCAATACCCGCCAGATAAGGTTTCAGGAGCAGCAGCACGGTTACCAGGATCATGAATCCACCAAAGAACCTTTTGAGCTTCCATTCAGGCAGGGTATTGGCAAAGCGTGCTCCCAACCTTGAAGTGAATATAGCTGTAGATGCCAGCAGCACAGCCGCCAGCACATCCACCGAACCCTGCAGGGCATAAATAACAGTCCCTGCTATTCCTGTGAAAATAAGTGCCACAAGGCTTGTACCGTGAGCCTTGTGCTGCCCCATTTTCAGGATCCCAACCATTAAAGGAATCATAATAACGCCGCCGCCGAGGCCGAAAAGCCCTCCGAAACTACCCGCTGCCAATCCAATAAAAAAATTCATTCACAACTTCCTCTGCTGTTGTTAGTGTTAACGACAGAATATCGCCGCGCTATAAATAATTGTGTCACATAACACACTTATGGTATCAGGGTTGCCCGGACGTTCCCATGACCAGCTTTTCTTTTTGTTTCCTGGCGAGTTTACGGATAGCCGCCTCCCGCCGCTGGGCATCACTGCGGGTCTGTTGAGGCTCCCAGTAAACTAATCTCACAGGCAGCCTGCTCCTGGTGTAGCGGGCGCCTGTTCCATTATTATGTGAGTTAATCCTTGCCTCGAGATCGACTGTCCAGCCAGTATAGTAACTGCCATCCGCGCATTGCAGGATATAGGTGTAAGTCATGGTATTCTCCTCTTCGGTGCCGATGGATTCAGTTATTTCATTATTTACACGATTAACTGTATCCTCCACTTTAATTTCATAAAGATCATGCGTTACACCTGTTGAAAGGTATAATTCGCTAAAAAAGAAATAAATCCTATAAGTAACTTTTGAAAAATTCATGCGCTAATTTTCATTTTAGCAGTGTTATTAAGCTTGCGACAACCCGAAGAACCCAATATTTATTGCCTGTTAACACGCTGTTAGGAAATTAACCGGAAGGTGCTTACTATTGAAAGTCGAAATGATAAATGTATGCTGCATGCCAAACAGGGTACTTATGAACATACAGTGAAGAGGCAGTCAAATGTTGTTGCGGTTTTTGGAAACATTACTAGTATCTTTAACAGGCGGATTGTTTTTTCGCCTTTTGCACTTGCCCTTACCGTGGTTGTTAGGATCTCTAGCTGCCGTCATGATCTGGAGCCTGACTGCCAGAAGAAACGTATTTTGGCCGGTGGGACTTCGCAATTCCGGTTTGGTCATTCTGGGCTACATGCTGGGAAGTTCGTTTGCCATCGAAACAGGCCTGCAAATTATAAAACAGCTTCCGGCCATGATGTTTGCAACTGCGTCGACAATCCTATTCAGTTTATTTATCGGATACATTATCCACCGGCGTACGGATATAAGCCTATCAACCTGCATTATTGGTAGTGTCCCCGGTGGACTGACGCAAATGGTAGTTCTCAGTGAAGAGATTGCGGATACGGACCTGACGGTTGTGACTTTTATGCAGACCATACGTCTGCTGTCAACGGTTTTCATAGTACCCTTTTTAATTATCTGCGGGTTGGCGGGGGACACTCAGCAGGCGGTCGCCGCCAACATTCCCGATGTGTACAACAATGCCATCCATACACCCTGGACCATATTTTTGTTTACCGGTGTTGTTCTCTTTGCCGTGTGGGCAGCACTGCGAATAAACTTACCCACTCCTTTCCTTCTTGGTCCGCTCATTGGAACAGCCGCCCTGGTTCTCGCCGGTTTTCAGGCGGTGAAAGTATCTTCATTCCTTGTCTTTATCTCGCAGCTATGTATCGGGACATATTTGGGGTTAGCCATCAGGCCCGCCAGTCTTAAACATTGGAAGAAGCTGTTGCCGTACACACTTGGGGGGAGTGTCGCGGTGGTATTCTTTTCCCTTGGAGTCGGTTTCTTGCTGACGCGCCTGCACTCTTTAAACCTGATCAGCGCTTTCCTGGGTACGTCCCCCGGAGGCATGGCGGAGATGGGACTAACGGCAGTCCTGGTCCGCGCAGATGTTTCCCTGGTAGCAGCGTATCAAATGTTCCGGCTTTTGTTTATTTTATTTGTTATGCCGTTGTTGTTAAAGTGGCGTTTCGGGACTGTGCCAAAACAGAAGGTGTTAGATAACTAATTTAAATAAGAGAGCAGCCTGGTAGCCTTAATACCGGTCTGGAAATATTCGATGTAGTTTTGCACCTGGGACACCGGCCTGTAAATACCGAAATGCCCTTCAAACAAACGCAGGATTTAGTCAAGGAGGTTTTCATGGATATTTTCCATTTTATGTTCAAGAAAACATTCTCCTAACCAGAGTTCATGTTACTTCTTTCCTACCAGGATGGTTAAGTCAATGGTGACCTCTTTCACATTCATTTCGTGAGCTTTTAACAAGCGTTCTTCCGTTGTTCCCCAGGATAAGGGAGTCATATGAATTAAGGGTTCAATCCAAGTATGGTCCAAAGTGACACTGTATCGTACCCGTTCAACGTCCATGAGCTTTAATTTATTTCTAAATAGCTCTAAGGTATTATCATTTGAATAAACTTGTTTTTCGGTGTGTTCATAAAAAATTTCCCTTAATTCTTGGAGATAGTCCCTTTCGGGAATCACCTTAATAACCCTGCCATCATGAGAAATCATCCTCCGGAATTCAACATAATTAGCCGGTGCTAAAATGTTTAAAATGAAATTGAATTTTTGGCTGGCAAAGGGGGCCTTTGCAAGATCCCCAACGCACCAAATTTTGTTCGTATAATCTTTTGAAGCCATAATAATACCCTCTTTAGAAATATCCAAGCCTACCCCTAAATGGTCTGTTTCTGAGTTTAGAGTTATTTTCCCCTGAATTCCTGATAAATGTGAACCTTCACCGCATCCAGCATCTAATATTTTTGACGGTTTACTTTTGGATTTAAGTTTATTTATGATAATTTCGCTAATTTTTGTATTCAGAGGATCAAAAAAACCACTTCTGCAAATAATCCTTCTGGATTCAAACATTCGCCTATCATATTTTGTATGCAAGGCGTGAGCTAACATATTTATATAGCCCTTTTTAGATAAATCAAAGCAATGATGATTGGTACAAATCAAACTCTTTGAATTAACCAACTTCATTTGACTAGAACATAATGGACACCTAAAAAGATCCTCATGTTCTGCCAGGAGGCCTAAAGTTACTATTTTCCTATTGCTCTTAGACATAAAAAAGCACCCCGTTTATGGGTTGTTTGCGTTTATATACTACCCTGCCTTAAAAAATACTTTTCCTAATCAGCCGGTTTTTTAAAAGGTATTACCTTACCCTTATTTTTCCGGGGTGATTTGTTGCGGCAGGATACACAGCCTCCACCACAGCCAGTTTTATTACCAACAAATACTTTACGCCAGAACACCTGCCATTTATCTTCCACTTGCTCTACCCTGATCTCCACTTCATACTGGGAACCACGCTTCTGACTGGCTAATCTGGCTTCCGTAGTAGCAACTATACTTGCAGTTTTTAACGCTTTCTCCTCAGAGTCATAGAGCGTCTCTAACTTAACCCATTTCATTATGAATCGCTCCTTTAGTAAGCTGCTTTCTTTAAAAGCTTGGATCCAAGTTGAATCAGCCAGTTTATACTTATGAATAAGTCCATTTTAGGGGTATAATTCAAAAATTGCAATAACTGGTTTCCCATAAAAAGGAAGGGTTGTAAGACTGGGCTTTCTACAATTTCACCTATTGTGACCTCTCTTAATTTCTTTTCGAGAGCCTTTAGCAAGCGATCTTCCGTTGCTTCCCAGGATAAGGGATATGGACACAATCAGTGGTCAGAATAAAATGCAAGGACTCGCTTTGAACTTCTTGAACGGATCCTAAAAAAACGGTTATATGTGTGACATTTATGAAACTGCAAGCATCCTGTCAAAGGAATACGCCCCTGCACCTGATGGTAGGAATCCTTGTGATAGGCATGTGACAACCGTACTTTTTGCCCTCTTGCCATGTCGCATGTTGAATGAATTCAGATTTTGAGACGGTGATCAGGTACAGAAACCCCGTTGCATTGGCTACTTTTTTGGAGTATCATCTACAGGTAATATTATTAGTGGAGGGCAAGTATGCAAGACAAACATGCACGGGGTATATCCTATCAGATGCCCTTCTTTTACGGTTGGATAATTGTTGCTGTTGCCGCGCTAATTTACTTCTTCTCGGGACCTGGTCAAACTTATTTTGTGTCAGTCTTCATCAACTATTACATCGAGAATTTCGGTTGGAGCAGGTCTTTGGTCTCCAGTTATTATTCAGTCGCTACACTTTTATCGGGGCTTATTTTAATCTTTGTCGGAAGATCCATCGACCGCATCGGACATCGGAAAGTAACATTAGTTGTCTCGCTGTTGTTAGGGCTGACTTGTTTTGGAATTAGTTTTGTTTACCTTCCTTGGATGCTACTTGCAGGGTTTTTTCTTCTGCGGTTGTTGGGCCAGGGCAGTATGACCTTGCTTCCTGCCACCCTGGTTCCCCAATGGTTTTTTCAGCGAAGAGGTTTAGCAATGAGCCTAATGACTCTGGGGGGTGTGTTTGGCTCTGCCCTAGTTCCGCCACTTAACCACTGGCTTATCCTGAAGATAGGGGTTGCTGCCACCTGGCAGTTTTGGGGTCTTTTGCTCATATTTGTGATGGCTCCCCTGGGCTGGCTTTTAATCCGTAACTGCCCTGAGGAAATGAGCCTGCAGCCGGACGGCCTGAATTGTGTTGCTAAGGGAGTTCAACAAACCGACCAATCTTCCTTGACAGGATCATCCTGGACGCTTAAGGAGGCTATTCGCACTCGTGCTTTCTGGCTAATACTTTTTTGCATTGGTGTATCGGCTATGATTAATACCGGTCTAATTTTTCATATGGTATCTATTATAGAAACCAAAGGGCTTTCAGCTGGCTTTGCCGCCTCCATCCTGAGCATAATAGCGTTGACCCGGTTTTCCCTTACCATATTAGCAGGTCATTTGGTAGACCGCTACAAGGTACACCGTGTGTTGGCCTTTAGTTTCGGTCTGCTATTAGTGACTATGCTGGTAATTACCTTTGGTCAGTCTTCTTTGCACATCATAGCCTACGGTGTTTTGAACGGAATTTTCGCGGCTTTTGAAAGCATTGTAGCTGGTGTGATTTGGCCCAATTACTTTGGCCGGCAGCACCTGGGTAGTATTCAGGGAGTTGCAATGGCCACAATGGTTTTGGGATCAGCCCTGGGTCCCCTGCCTTTTGGGGTGGCCTATGACTGGTTTGGAGGTTATACGGAAATTCTGCTTCTAATGATGCTGTTTCCCGCCCTTGCTGTTGTAGCGGCCATTGTTTCTCCTCCTCCGAAAAAGTATAGCCACAGATGATAACTGAGACCTCATCCATGCAATATCTTAGATGCGCGGCGGGTCAGGCACTAATAATCAGGAAATATAGCTTAATGTTACCCGGTATATCCAATTCTATCCGTACAGGATCCCATATGCAGCATTCAGGTACTTTACTTCAATAATATATGGGTGTTAAACTCTTATTCCTTAACGTATTTGTCAATTAGATTCTGTTTCGTTTTCCAGACCTTCTCGCTCAGGGCAACAGGGTATATTTCAGGGTTAAGAAGGCGGAGGTACTCCGGCCAGAACAGGCTGAGCTGTTCGGTATAATGCCTGCGAATCTGAGCAAGGGCCGGCAACTCATAAACTTGCTCACCGTTGATGAAAACCGGTTCCAGCAACTCAACCGCTTTGAAGTTGTCAACATGCTTATAAATCCAGGTGTGGACCGGATCAAACAGCTTGATCCGGTCCAGCCCCTGGACATCCTCGTCGTAATTGGCGATATAGTCGCCTTCTGCACTACCGGTAGTGCTGTTTATAATCCGGTAGAGCTTTTTAAAGCCCGGTGTCGTGACTTTTTCCGGATTCCCGGAGATTTTGAGGCTCGGGATGTACTCATGACCCTTTTGTTTTGCCACCAGCTTGTAGACACCACCCAGGGAGGGGGTGTCTGCGCAGACAATTACCCGGGTACCCAGAGCATAGATATCAATCTTTGCTCCCTGCACCAGGAGATTGGCTACTTTGTATTCGTCCAGGTCATTTGACGCCACGATTTTTACGTAGTCAAGTCCAGCGTTATCGAGCATTTTCCTTGCTCTTTTAGAAAGATACGCCAGGTCCCCGCTATCGATCCGGATGCCGGCCAGCCTGCAGCCTTTATCTGTCAGGTATTTTGCAGCCTTGATGGCGTTGGGGACACCGGACCTGAGAGTGTCGTAGGTATCCACAAGGAGTATGGCATTGTTCGGAAACACATCCACGAAGTCCATGAAAGCCTCAAGCTCGTTGTCATATTCCTGAACCCAGGCATGGGAGTGGGTTCCCCTGGTTGGAATGCCGAATAGTTTACCGGCGCGCATGTTTGAAGTAGCGTCGAACCCGGCAATATAAGTAGCCCTGGCTCCCCAGACAGCCGCATCCGCCTCATGCGCCCTGCGTGTTCCGAACTCCATGAAAGTCAAGTGCGGAGCTACCGACTTCGCCCTGGCCGCCTTGGTGGCAACAAGGGTCTGGTACATGAAGTTAAGCATAGCGGTTTCAACCAGCTTGTTTTCAAAGTTCCGGGCCTCCACCTGAATGATAGGCTCGTTGGGGAACACCAGGGCGCCTTCCCTTACAGCCCTGATGTTGCCGGTAAACCGGAACCGGCGAAGTTCATCCAGAAACTCTTTTTCGTAGTTTTCTTCCTGTTTGCCAAGGTACTCAATGTCTTCCTCACTAAACCGCAGGCTGTTTATATAATTGACCATCCTCTCCAGGCCGGCAAAGACAGCATAGCCGTTGCCGAAGGGAAGCTTCCTAAAAAACAGGTCAAAAACGCGGACATTGTTGTG
The DNA here is from genome assembly GCA_002365855.1 of Pelotomaculum sp. UBA3103. Taxonomy (GTDB): domain Bacteria; phylum Bacillota; class Desulfotomaculia; order Desulfotomaculales; family Pelotomaculaceae; genus UBA3103. The sequence continues at coordinate 8,666 of DFAP01000087.1, forward strand.
AGAACCTTTTTTCCAGTGGACGTACATCATGTTGATCTGGTACTTATCCGTGTGAAGCGCCAGATTGTTGTAGCCCATACTTATTTCCCTCCCGTCGGTTCAGCCTTGAATTGTTCCAACCACTTCAACTCCGCCGCCCATCATTCCGTACAGAGCCACTACGTTCATAAATTCCGCATAGTGCGCACCCAGGTCAAAGGTGTCCACAGCATCTGCCGGTACAATCACCCTGACCTTCTTGTTCAGCATATTGAAAAAAGCCTTTAGAGTTTTCGCGAACTGCTCCACGCATATATCGGTGCAGTCGCCTACAACGATAAAAGTGTTTATATGGGAATGCTCTTTAAGCCAGGTTTGAAATTTATTTTCTAGGAAACCGTTGGTGGAGTTTTTCGGAATCAGCGTATAACCACCAATTTTTTTTAGCTCGTCCACCATTTCGCTCTCAGAGGTGCCGGTCAGACCATGCTCCGGATAAGTATCGAACTCCGGCGACTCCATGGTGTGGCAGTCCCCAAAAGCGATAACCGGCATGCCGCGCTTACCGCAAAGTGACAACAGCCCGGCAATTCTCGGGATCAGCGCTTCAACCTGCGGGCTTTTCAGGTAGCCCTGCCTGGCAAAGGCATTGATCATATCGACAATCACCAAAGCGGTTCTATCGGGTTCCAGCTCCTCCATCCTAAGCGAGGGTAGATTGCGCAGAGTTTCCAAGATTTCGTCCATGGCACTAGTACTTTTTTCAATAAAGTCTTTCCTATCGATATCAAGCAAAATGATCGCCTCCTTTATAATTGGGTCAGGCTTTACTTTGTTCCATTGTTCCAGCGAAACTTCATTTAGATTAATTCACAATGTAAGGCCTGACCCTCTAATAATAGTCCTAAAAATTATTACTTGTCTACGGCATTTTAATGGGGTCAGGCATTTTAATGGGGTCAGGCTTGCATTATTGCATTTGTTACAATCATCTTTAATATTATTTATGTCATTCACAATAAAGGCCTGACCCCAAGACTCTACAGTAACTGAGAATAATGAAGCCCGCCAATGTGGTCAATATGCGCGTGGGTGGACACCACATATTTTAACAATGACAGGCCCAAGCCAAGATTCCGGATATTCTCCATAATCGCCCGGCAGAGAAGCCAGGACCCGAGTCCACCAGTTAAACGCAACAATCTCTCCCGTCGGTTGTCTCCGGCCCCCCGACCAGGAAGACACCTTCGAAGATCTTTAGCGGCTTCTGCATCCTTCATCATTCTTTCTTCTTTAATTTTTTGATATCCATATTCTACAGCGGGTTTGCGTCAGCCGTATTGGCATCCTTAAACCAATAAACCAATAATAACACCTCCCGCTGCTATTTTACCAGGAGGTGTTTAGGCCTTTCCAGAATGATCGCTCCTAACATTTACCCGATTTTAAGTTTTATCCGTGTTTTAACGATTATTACGAACAACAAGGACCTCATCAGATTTGGCGCAGATACTGTTAACGCATGCTACAACAAAAACACGGCCCAGTGCGCCCGCAGGCACCTGCCAGAGTATCTCGGCAACCCCGGTAACCGCACTGGGGCAATCAACTCCGATCAACCGGGCGAGTTCACATGTTTCGGTGCCGGTTGGCTCCAGGAAAAAGAATGCTCTTGATACCGGGCGGTTGAATGTGGCTCGCACAATTACACGGGCATTTAGCTGGACCGTCCCGTTAACCGTGGGCAGCGGTTGGCCAGTTTCTGTCAGGAATCTAAGTGTAAGGACACGCAGCTGACCATTTGGTGTGGGTGTGGGTGTAGGTGTACCGGTGGGGATGCAGATTACCTGACCCGCAAAGATAATGTCGGGGTTTACTATCTGTGGGTTGGCAGCAACAATCTGCTGGACTGTCACTCCAAATTTTTGAGCAATGGTGAAGAGTGTATCTGAAGCCCTTACGGTGTAGAACTGGCCGTCACATGTTTGGGGCGCAGGCGGGACCTGCCCTTCAGAATTCACAGCTCTTGTATATTTATCTTTACTCATCTGTACAACCACCTTGCTGATATTTTTGTTGATACACTATATGCAAGGATGGGTCAGAGTGTAAAAGCAAACTAATTGCCCCTGATGAAGTGAAGAATTCCCCATATCATTATCCTGAAGTCTGAACCACAAGGGTCCAGCAAAGTGGGACAAGTGACCCATCCCCCTGTCCCATCATAATCTTTTTCCTGCAGCCTGTTCAGGCACTCCAAATATTTAATTTTTTGCGCTCTATCCACACCATGACCTCCCCTCAGAATTAAAACACTATCCTACTTATATAATGTCAGCCTTTGTCCAAGTTTTATACGCCTGGAACTTAGCGTACCAGGTACTAAGTTAGTAAGTTATTTACCAAAACAATATTTTTTTGGCAAGCTCAAATAGCAGAATTCAGCTGTAACGCAAAAGCCATATAAGCTATGGAAGTAGAAAAACCCCGGAAAGGGGTTTTTTAAAAGAAATACAAATTTGCAGAAAAAATTATCTTTTCATATTTAGCGGACAATGTTTAGAAGCAGAGGTATTATTCAGCAGGGCATCATAATCTATATTTTCCACAAACTTCTTTTCCCTGGTATCTTTAGAGTTAAGGCGCAGAATGTTAATTGTGTCACCCTCAGACGGTGATTCCTGCTTGAGCATTTTTTCCGGACACCTGGAGTAGCCGTAAATAACGCTTCCTCCTATGGCGCAAAGCTCTCCGGCATCTCCCCATTGATTGGCTACAGCCAGGTGCATCTGCTCCCCCAACCTGGCTTCCCAGATAAACTTACTCCAGCGCTCCTCCCAGAGAGCGGGTACACAGAGAAGATCGGCGCCGCGTTTGGCCAGAGATTCAGCGCTTTCCGGGAACATCAGGTCATAGCCTGCCAGCAAGCCGACCCTGCCGAAGGGAAGGTCGAAGACGGGAAAACCGCTGTCTCCCTCTTCAGCCCATTTTTCATCATGCGTTGAAAGATGGACTTTTCTATATTTGCACTCGACTCCACGGTAACTGACCAGGACACAGCTGTTATATTGTTTCCCGTCCTGTCTTTCAGCCATCCCCAGGACAATAAAGATGTTTTTATCAGCCGCCTTCCGGGTAAACATGTCAGTGATAGGGCCGGGAATCTCCTCACTAAAATTTTCCGCCTCCTGCCGCTTATGTATTATTCCCGTAGCGCACAGTTCCAGCAGGACAACCAGGTTCAGCTTCATCCCTTCTGCCGCAGCCATATCTATAGCTGTATCAATAAGACTGAGCATTTTCTCAATGTTTACTGCCGGTTCCCGTGGAACAGGCCGGAATTGCAGAGTCGCGACGATAAAGTCAACAGGCTCCAGCAAACCAAGCAGTATCCCCGGATTCAACTGGGAATAGGTGTCCAGGGAGATGTCGCCGTAATACTGGGGTCGCCTTCGCCCAAGAATACTATCCGCATCCGCTGAGATAAATCTTCCCCCTGCCAGAGGCAGTGTGCCGTAAATAATAGTGTCAACCGGTGTACTTACCTGCTTGACTGACACTCCACAGTTGTCAACAATAAAGGACTCTGCCGCGTGACAATCCATGGTTTTATCTATTCCCGTCCGGTTGCAGGCCAGAACATATATTCCGTTCTCCGCCGCTCGTGCCCGCCAGAACTTCTCCGGGTTGTAATGTTCAGGCGGCCAGTTGGCCGGGACCAGCAGGAGCCGGGCTCCTTGCAATGCAGCCACCCTCACCGGCTTATAAGAGTAAGCGTCCGCACAGATCACCACCCCCAGCTTGCCGAATTCCGTCTGTGCCACCAGTACCGGCAGGTTGCCCCTGGCGGCCCACAGGTTTTCCCGGTAAGCCGGCGCCAGCTTGCGGCATTTGCCGGCCAAGCGCCCGGCGGGTCCGATCAGGGCGGCTGCATTGTAAAATACGCCTGTCTTGCTGTCCACCTCCGGCAACCCAACGCAGATATAACAGCCGTACTTTTTTGAAATCTGACCTAAAGCCCTGGTCGCAGGCCCTGGGATGCTCTCAACCAGCGGAGCAATCTCTGCCCTGCTTGCAAAAGAATAGCCGGTAACAGCCATCTCTGTGTTTAAAATAACCCTCGCTCCCGCCCCGGCGGCTTCTTCATTCAGATCCAGCAGCCTGGCAAGGTTCTTTTCTTTTTCGCCCCAGTTGACTGACGCGTGCACCAGCGCCACTTTTAAACCATCGCCGTGTATGTTCACACCAAAACCTTCTTGATTGTATAATAGCCGGCTCTAACGCTCTATGCCGTCACGGGCGGGCACACCCTTTTCATAGTAATGTTTCACTTCCAACATCTCCGTTACCAGGTCTGCCGCGTCTATGACTTCCTTCGGGGCGTACCTGCCGGTAAATATTACTTCCACCCCGTCCGGCTTGGTCCTGATCACATCCAGCATTTCTTCGGTGGTAATGAGGTTAAAGAAATGGGCCGTGTTGATCTCATCAAAAACAACGATATCGTATGCGCCGGAAAGCATCGCATTTTTAGCCTTTGCCAGGCCTTCCCGCGCCATCCGCACGTCCTCCGCCTCCGGCGGGTTTTTAACGTGAATGAACGTGTCTTTGCCATACTGCTCGATAGTGATGTAAGGCTGACACATCTCCGCTGCTTTCAGCTCGGAGTATTTCTGCCCTTTCATAAACTGGCCCATGTAAGTTTTCATACCCCGCCCCATGGCCCGGAAAGCCAGGCCCAGGGCCGCCGTGGTCTTACCCTTGCAGTTGCCGGTGTAGACCTGGACCCACCCTTTTTTAATATGCTCCTTGTCCAACTCATTACCTCCTCTACCGTTTTCTAAGAACATGTAAATATAGAAATGAATTTTTAGGCGTCCCGCCTCACTTGGTCAAAGACTTCCTGAAAATGAACAGGATTCCGGCAAACACAACCACGGCTATGAGAGACGAGTATAAAAATACGCTGTTATTTGGGGCGCTCCCCGGGTTTAATTTTAACATTAATATCTCGCCGGCGGCGCTTTTTTCGATGCCTTTTTTCCCCGCCACGATCAAACCGCCGCCGCGGACCTGCGCAACGGCATAGCCGCTGCCCGCACCGTCTACCTCTACTGTTTTCTCCCAGAGGAGTCCGCCTTCTTCATCCGTTTTGACCGCATACAGGTCGTAGCCGCCGGCGGACTCTGTTTTACCCGTCAGGACGTAGCCGTCACTCACCCGGCAGGCGCCGTAAAACGAGCTGACCTTACCGCCTCCGTATGTTTTTTCCCAGAGCAGGTTCCCGTGGTTGTCGACCTTCAGCAGGTAAGCCGCGAAACCGGCGCCCTGTTCGCCGGACACTTCCTTTTCGCCGGCAATAACATATCCGCCGCCGGCTGCCTCCAACAGGAGCCAACCGTAATCCGAACCGCTGCCGCCGTAAGTTTTCTGCCAGATCAACTCTCCCCCGGCGTCAGTCCTTAAAAGATAAACGTCAGGGTTGCCGGCGCCGAAAGATTCCGCGTTGCCCGCTATGAGAAAGCCCCCGTCAGCAAGCTGGAGCAGGGAGTAGCCGCAGTCGGAAGCCGCTCCTCCGTAAGTCTTTTCCCATACCACATTGCCGGAGGAATCCAGCTTGACCAGGTAGACATCATATATGCCCGCGCCAAAGGACTCCGTCCCGCCGGCCATGATAAAGCCGCCGTCTTTTGTCTGCCGGACGGACCAGGCATAGTCACAGCGCGGCCCGCCGAACACTTTTTCCCACAGCAGTATGCCCTTGCCGTCAGTCCGCAACACGTACACGTCATGGTCGTCAGCGTCCTTTGACTTCGTCTCGCCGGCGACAATGAACCCGCCGCCGCTGACCTCCCTGACGCAGTGGCTGTCGTTGTAGCCGTAGCCCTGGTATGTCTGAAGCCACAGGTTTCTGCCGCCGCCGTCGTATTTGGCGAGAAAAATATCGGCACCGTTTCCGCCTGATTCTATCCAGCCGGTTAGTATCAAGCCGCCGTCTCTCGTCTGCTCCACAAAATGGCCCTCTCCCCGGGCAAATGCGTTAGACCACTCCACTGCCGGAGCGGCTGAACCCGCCTGCTCAGCGCCGGAAACACCAGCCATGGCGCAGAGGAAGAACGAGACGAAAAGGAACAGCGGCATTATTCTCATCTTCAAGTAAATTGGCCCCCCTTAAATATTTTCCAGGTACCGGACATCCATTTTTTTGTGGAAGTGCCGCAGTATTTTTATGCTTTGGCTGCCCAGAGCGGCACAGAAGAGCAGGTTGCCAGCGGCGCGCAGGGAATCAAAGCTGAAGCCCGCCGCCCAGAGCAGAAAATAGGACTTAGTCGTCAGCGGGCTGGTAAAAACGCTCCACTGCCATATGTCCATGATGGCGCCGTAAAGGTAGCCCCAGATAAAACAAAGCACGGTGACAGTCCTGTATCCCGCCCCGGGAAACAGGCTCCTGACCGCCGCCCCGGACATTCCCACCAGGCCCCAGCTGATCATCTGCCAGGGCGTCCACGGCCCCTGTCCGATAAAAAAATTTGAAATCAAAGGCGGCATCGCGCCCACAAAAAAGCCGACCCGCGCGCCGAACACAAACCCCGTGATCTCCACCAGAAACATGGTGGGCTGCATAAAGAGCAGGGCCACGCCGGTCACCGCCCTGCCCGCGGCGCAAAATGCTGCCAGCATGGCGATGAGCGATACCTGGCGCGCGTTCAGGCCTGCTTTTTTCTCCATCCCCAGCATGAGCAGGGCCACAGAAATAATGCCGGCCATGGTTATGTACAGGCCCCAGTTCGTCCACGTCACATCATCACCCCCTGGCCTTCATCCGCGGCCGCGCCGTTGCCGAGAAGGGGGTAGATCCGCTCCCGCGCCTCACTGAAGGTGAGCACCCCGTCGCAGATGCCCCGGCACATCTTGCCCAACTGGGGGGAATAAAAGACCGATTTGCCCAGCACCTCGTGCTTTTCCCCGTCACTGACCACCCTGCCGGAGGACATCATTACGATCCGGGCGGCGTACTCGGCGGCAAACTCCACGTCGTGGGTCACCACGATCACCGTACGGCCTTTTACCGTTTCATGCCGCAGAAACCGGCCCAGCTCAGCCTTGAGGCGGAAGTCGACCCCCCTGGTGGGCTCGTCCAGGATAATCAGGCCGGGAGACGTGACCAGCACGGAGGCCAGGGCGACCCTCTGCCTCTCTCCGCTGCTCAGGTCTCGCGGGTTTGTGCGGCGGTACTGGACCAGTCGGAACCTGTCCAGCATTTCATCAACTACGGACGTGTCCTTCAGACCGAAATTTTTCAGGGTAAAGAGCAGCTCGTCCTCTACCGTGTCCTGAAAGAGGTAGTCGTTGGGGTTCTGGGAGAGGTAGGCGGTATGCCGCCGGATTTCCTTGAACCCGTTCCTGCCGACGTCTTTCCCCAGGACCTGGACTGTGCCCCGGTCCGGCCTGAGCAGGCCGGTCAGATGCCTGAGCATCGTCGACTTACCCGCGCCGTTTTCGCCCAGGACAGCTACAAACTCCCCTTCCCCCACATCCAGGCTGACGTCTTTTAAAACCTCCTGCCCGCCCGTGTAGGTAAACCACAGGTTTTTCAGGCAGACGGCGCTGCCCCGCGCCGCCAGGTCCGCGGGAGAATCGCCAACCTTTCCCGCAGCGGGCCGCAACACCATGTCCCTTTCTATAATTATACAGGAGCGCAGCAGTTTCCTGCCCTCCTTAACCGTCAGAGGCAATGAAGGCGCCTCAATACCAGCAAAAAACCTGGCCACCGGCGGCAGGAAAGGCGCGCCATCCCTGCTGGTCTTGCGGGCTACCTCACGTGCGCTGCCGTCACAGGCGATCCTTCCCTTTTCCATCAATAAAACCCGGTCCGCCAGGTGGTAACAACGATCCAGCCGCTGCTCGATCATGATTACCGTGAAGCCCATCTCCTCGTTCAGGCGCTTGACCAGGTTCAGGATGTCTTCCGCCGATACGGGGTCCAGCTGGGATGTGGGCTCGTCCAGAACCAGCACGCGCGGCTGCATGGCCAGGACGGAAGCCAGCGCCAGCTTCTGCTTCTGGCCGCCGGAAAGGTTGGCCGTGAAGGCTCCCCTGATCTGCTTCAGGTCCATGAAGCAGACCACCTCGGCCACCCGGCGCTGCATCTCTTCATTGTCCAGCCCCAGGTTCTCTAGGCCGAAGGCGATTTCCGCCTCCACATGGGTCTGCACGATTTGTTTTTCCGGGTCCTGGAAGACCATGCCCACTTCCCTGGCAAGCTTCCCTCGGTCCATCGTCCTGATATCCTGCCCCTGGAAATAAACCTTTCCGCCGACGCGGCCCCCGTAAAAATCCGGGATCAGCCCCGCCAGCGCCCTGGCCAGCGAAGACTTGCCAGAGCCGGAGCCGCCGGCCACCAGGATGAATTCTCCTTCTTCGATTATCAGGGTGATATCTTTCAGGGCGGCTTTTTCAGCTTCGGGATAATAATAGGTCAGATTTTCGACTTTATAAAGCGGCAATACTTACACCCCTCGCTTAGAATAAGCGGTACAAACAGGTAAAAAAGCACAACAAACAGGGCGGCCAGGGTCGGAATGTCACTGACCAGGGCGTCCGCCACCGGGTAAAAGGCATAGCGACCGCAGCCGTTGTGCAGCCCCCAGGCCGCGGCAAACAAGGCCAGTAGACTTGCTCCCATGCTGAGGTAATCCCTGGGCCGCGGCTGGTTCCGGCTGTAAACCGAGCGCCTGCCGCTGCCGTAAGCCCTGGCCTGCATGGACTCGGCTATCTCCATGGAGTCCTCCAGGGAGGAAAGCAGCATCACGTTGTACAGACAGGAATATTTCTTTACCCTCTCCCACATGCTGCCCTCTTCGAAATCAACACCGCGAAACTGCATTACTTCTTTGATCCGCTTCAGGTCCCTGACCATGGTGGGGAACATCCGCGTGGCCAGGGCCACCATCAGCACCGACTTGCCGGCCGCCCGGGAAAAGAGGTTCAGCACATTGTCCGGGTTGACCATCAGGTTGTACAGACAGAATACGCTCATGATCACCAGCAGCCTGAGGCCGGACACGGCCCCAAAATACATGGCTTCCATGGATATGTCCAACCTGCCCAGGAAAGGCACATCCGGCCCGTGCCAGATGATCGTGGCGCCGGCCCTGATTACCAGCGGGTTGACGGCCATGACGACGAGCATCAAAAAGACACCTGCCTTTAAAAACCCCTCCCAGGCCTCAAACCCGTCCACCCCCCTGATCAGCAGGGCCAGCAGGAGCAGCAGGGACAAGAGGTAGAGCGGGTTGTCGTAAAGCAGGCTCAGCAAAAGAAGCACAAAAAGATACGCCAGGACAGCGGCAGGGTGAAAGCTCTGCAAGAAAAGCCCCTTGTCCTGGTAATAAAGCTTGTCGAACAAGTTCCGCCGCCCCTTTACTGTTTATTTAATCAGATAATCCCAGCGCGGTTGGGGCTGTTCCATGCTGTTGCTGTACCACCAGATCACCCTGTCCCCGGCTTTCACCGGGTGCTTGTCAGCCATATGCATGGGGACGTCGCCGTTCACTGAATACATCCAGCCTGACACGCCGCTGTTGGCCTGTCCGCTGATGGAATAGACAAAATCTGGCCACGCCGGCGAGGTAACATAAGAAATGCCGGTGGCCTCCAGCGCGCCCAGGGCGGTAATGCCCCACTTGTTGTCTTTTTTTATAAAGACCTGGCCCGCCTTGTAAAGCTGCTCGCCGTTTTTGCCCACCACGGCGGTCCATACCGGGCAGCCGTCCTCGGGCGCCGGTGCGGCGGCGGGCTCTTCCTTAGCCGGGACGGCAGCCGCGTCTTTTTGGGAATCGCCGGCCTGGGTTGGCTCCTGCCGCGCCGCCGGTGTCTCACCCTGGCTTGTCGCGGCGGCGGGCTGCTCCTGTCCGGCCGCGTTATTCTGCGTTTCAGAGGCCGTGTCCACGCTGGATACCGCCTCGTTGTGCCGGTCGGAGCCAAATACCTTCTGCATGTAAACCACCGGCCCGATCACCGCGGCCAGCACGACCAGGAATGCGACTAAGAATGTCAACCTGCGCTTCATCAAATCACCTCGTTAATAGGTAAGGAACATTGCCGGGAGCGGGACTGCGCCCGCTCCCGCTTAAATGACGACTGGTCAATTACCTCTTTATTATTCAGACTGGGGCAGCTTCTGCAGTACCCTATAGAGCACCACCGTTGCCTCCGCCCTGGTGGCGTCACCGAGCGGAACAAACATGCCGCTTTCCCGTCCAGCCATCAAACCGTCCCTGACAGCCTGCGCCACCGGCAAACCAGCCCAGCCGGAAATTTCCGCGACATCACGGAAGCTAGCCAGCAGCTCTGCCGCATCGGCATCGCTGATGGCCGCCGCGCCGCCTTGTTTCGCCATAAACCTGACCAGCATGGCCGCCATCTGCTCGCGGGTGATCGCCTCATCCGGCGCGAAGTTGTTTTCAGAGGTCCCGTAGACCATGCCGGCGGTTGTCACGGCACCCACCGCGCCACGGTACCAGGCGCCGGCAGGCACATCGCTGAAGCGCCCCGCCGCTCCGGCGTCAGGCTCCAGCCCGGCCATGCGCGCCAGGATGGCGGCAAACTCGGCCCGGGTTATTTTGCTCTCCGGGGCAAATCTATTTTCACCCACGCCGGCTACGTAACCTTTCGCTGCCATGTACTCGATTTTCTCCTGCGCCCAGTGTCCGGCAATATCACTGAAAGCAGTTTTCACTTCAGGTGTGAAAACAGTTTCCATCAAGGCGTATTTGCTGAAATGGTCGACAGTGAAAACAAAGCTGCCATTTTCCGGATCATATGCGCCGCCCACATCTTCCCACTGACCGCTCTCTTCATTATACCAATAAGCCTTCAGCATACCTGCGGCAGCGCCTTCCTCAAAGCCTGCCGGGACAGGAAGCAGCACCATGCATCCGGGCAAATGCGCGATATCCCGCGCCGTACCGTTTTTATCCAGTACCTGCACATTCAGCTCGTAGATTTCTCCAGCCAGCTTCAGCCTGGCGGCAAAAGGCCCTGCCAGTTTCTGAGCATCTTCACTGCTCAGTTTACTCGCCTCAAACTGCAGCATCGCCGCGTCATCGGCCAGCAGCTCCGTTACCTTGTGGCAGTCCGGCGACAGTACAAACCATGCCCCCTGGATGGTGACGGCCAGCGGCACGCCCGCATCCAGGATTTTAGATATCTGGCCGTTAGAAAGCACCAGCGAGGTTTCGCCTGTGTCAGCGCACAATGTAACCTGTCCGGTTGTGCCGGCATTATTAAGAGCGGCATTCAGGGTGCTGTCACTCACCGGGTCCGGCAGAACTTCAGAACCGGCAGCGCCCCCGCCGGCAGTCAGGTCCTTCAGGGTATCCCATGTGGGCGGCTCCTGGTCCATGCTCTCGCTGTAATAAAAAATGATCTTATCGCCTTTCTCTATTTCATACTGGTCGGCGCCTACAGCCGGAGCCACGCCGTTGACGTTGTACATCCAGCCGGATAGGCCGCTGTTGGCCTGGCCTTCTATTGATACCACAAAGTCTCCGTATGACCACGAGTTAGTCTCATAGGAAAGGCCGGGGGCGTCCAGCGCGCCCAGCGCGGTGAGGCCCCATTCGTTTGATTCGTCCACGGATACGTAAGAAGGCCCGTATAAAAGTTTATTATCCATGCCTACCACGGCCAGTCCGACGGTTATTTCCGTCACGGTACTGCCGCCGCCGGGGGAGGAGGATTTCACAGTTACCACGGCCGACGCCGTCACCCCGCCGTAAACTGCATAGACATCCGTCTCACCTGCTGCCAGTGCGGTAACCAAGCCACTGCCGTCAACTGAGGCTATGGTGTCATCAGCTACGGACCATTGCGCGTCATCAGTTACATAGTCCGTCCCGTCAGCACCCTGCCAGACAGCTTCCCTATATGTCAGAATAGT
>DFAP01000057.1 GCA_002365855.1 Pelotomaculum sp. UBA3103
TGTCGCCCATGCCGGGCACACAAAAAAAAGAGCGTCTGGGTAACTCGGCCCTCTTTTCTTGTATATATCCATGCTGTTAAACTCTTTTTAATAACATTTTCCGATTTCTTCCCTGGTGTTTCACACGTCATTAAGATTATCGTGGACATCAGCATAAACCACGCAGTTCCGACCATTTGACTTAGCCTTGTATAGCGCCCTGTCCGTTTGTTCCAACAAGTCCTCCATAAATATTACCGGATTTTCAATTTGCTGATCATCCGGTCTTACACTGACAAGTCCAACGCTTACGGTTATGTTTAATTCTCTTCCAGATATTTTAATTGAATGGTTTTGGACAGCACCCCTTATCCTTTCTGCAAAAAAAATGGCTCCCTTTTTGTCTGTTTGAGGCAAATAAATTATGAACTCTTCTCCTCCAAACCTGGCCAATATATCCGATTGGCGGAGGTTCCTCTTCAATACGTTCACAACAATACGCAAAACATCGTCTCCAACAAGTTGCCCATATTTATCGTTGATAAGCTTAAAATTATCTAAATCTAAAAGCATAATAGAAAACAATCTTTTATACCGCTGCGCAGTAGCAATTTCATGATTTAGCTGCTGCAAAAGGTACCTCTTATTGTAGCAGTCGGTCAACTCATCTTTTATTGCAATCTGTTCCAGCCTCTTGTTGGCATCAGAAAGTTCTTCCTCGACCTTCAACAATTCTTTGTTTTGCTGCTGAAGGACAACATTTTTTTCATTAATTTCGTCAAGAAGCATACGAAAATCAGTAACGTCACTCAATGTAACAATTCGTCCTATAAAATTATTTTTATCATTGTACACTGGTGAAACGGAAATCGAAACGTGCGAGGTTTGCCCTTCTTGATAATTGACTTCAGTTTGCAGACACTTGGATTTGTTGGTATTGTAGTCATTTGCAAATGTACTGTCAAAATCTTTTTTTCAGATAACGATAAAATCTTATTAATATCAAAAATCTGTCCAGGCAGCATTTTTAAGAGTGTAGCCGCACTGCTGTTAATATCAAGAACCAGATCTTCTTTATCTATTACCATCACCCCTGTAGCCATACTGTCAAAAACTTCACGCCTGGCGATATTAATAATTTTAAATAAATCATACCTTAGTATGGCTATCACAAAACAAACAGCAGAAAAAATAATGCCTAACGAAGTTAAACCGGGTACAATACCGAAAGTTGGATAAAGAATCACATTAAACAGTATGTCAAGAAGAGAGAATATAAGCAACAGTATAATCCCCCCTATACAAAGGGAAAGCTGCTTTCTAACGTTGTTATCAGCTGTGAATACCCTGGTATACAACATCATCGTAGTGGCAAATATTAAGTAAAAAATGCAAGAGGTCACAAAAATCCAAAATAATGGTCCGTAAGTACGAATTGCCCATCCGTTGTCCGGCTGAGTAAATAAAAAATGCCACGGATTTGTTGTAACCAGTATAAAGGACAAAATAGCCGGTACGGCCAACAGGCAAAGTCTTGTTTTATTGAAACTATTAAATTTATTTGTTAGCAGCAAAGCAAATATTATCCAACCATAACCCATGAAACTAAGGCCAAAAAAAGCAATATTGAGAGAAATCCATTGATATTTTATGTCTGGGATAATATTTATAAAAAAATGGCATATTGGCCAAAGCATCATTAAAGAATGAAAAGCTAAATATACTTTATGAAGGATTGTAACGTTGCTTACTGTAAGGATATATATGAACATTAATAATAAAAACAGGAAAAGGCAAAAATCAATCCACTCAAGTTGCATTTTTTCCACACTACCTTTTTAATTTGTATCGGTATAGCCCGTAAAATATTGAGCACTTCCTGATGATTCTTCTTTTGCTTACCAAATCCTACGATTCTAATCCATAAATTATTGACATTTATCGACAAATATCGCACTTATATATTTCAACCTCTATTATTTAAATGATTGTGTTATGACCTATTTTGACAACACCGTAAGGTTTATTAATAGGTCACAGTCAGACCCAGCCCGCAGCCCGTCCTGTTTTACTTTTATATAATAAAAAAAGCCCCGCCTTAAAGCAGAGCCTATAAATTTACAACCATAATGGTTAGGTATCCGCATGTATCAGCGAGCAGTTCATTGTTCATTACTTAAGTTTATTATACTTGCCGTCTAGCTATTATGAGCTAAAGATTTAACTGCTTGATAGCCGCTTTTAATACTCTAGAAGATTTTACCAAAGCCGCCTCCTCTTCTCCAGACAAGGGCAATTCCAGCGGCTGGCTGCAGCCTCTTGAGTTGATCACGGACGGAAGGCTAAGACAGCAGCCTTCGATACCGTAGGCCCCACTGATCAGACTTGACACACTGAGTATGGTATTTTCATCCCGGGTGATGCTCTCGCAGATTCTCTTTATCGCCAGGCTGATAGCGTAATAGGTTGCCCCTTTTCTTGATATGATTTCGTATGCCGCTGTTCTCACGCCTTTGTCTACTTCCCTGCGGTTGACTGGCGGAATGCCGGTAACCTCACAATACCTGTCTATTTCTATGCCGGCAATGTTGGCAAGGCTCCACAACAGCACCTCACTGTCGCCGTGCTCTCCCACGACGTAGGCATGAACGTTCCGTGGGACAACCCCGCAGTGAGCGCTCAGGCTGTGGCGAAAGCGGTAGCTATCCAGCATCGTTCCGGATCCAAAGACTTTCTCCGGAGGCAGACCGGATAATTTCAGGGCAGCATAAGTCAACACGTCAACCGGGTTGGTTACAACCAGGAAAAGGGGTTCGCCGCCACCCTTTAAAATCATGGGAAGACTCTCCTGCAAAATGGAGTAATTCTTCTGCACAAGGTCAAGCCTTGTTTCCCCCGGTTTTTGATTTGCACCGGCGGTAAATATGATAATGGACGCATCCCGGCAGTCTTCATATGATCCAGCGTAAATCCTGATAGGTTTGATGAATGCCGCTGCGTGGGCGAGGTCCATGGCTTCACCCTCGGCCTTGGCTTTATTAACGTCAACCAGGACCAGTTCTGTAGCTAAACCGCTGACAGTCAGAGCGTAAGCCGTAGAGGCGCCCACCACCCCCACTCCCACTACAGCGATTTTCCGGTCGGAACCACTTTTCATCTTGATCACATCCAATTTCAAGCATTCTTACGTCTGACCAGCTTATTGTTCCCTGAATAAAAAAAGAAATCCCCCATGAGAGGATTCGCTCGTAAGGTCCTGACTTAAGTAAGCTTCCGGAGCAAGCTATATATCCCTTTTGGAAAATACCATTAGGGCCAGGGTCAGGAAGACCATGATATAAATCACGGTATAAACCAGCATCCAGACGCTGGGCTCGGATACACTCCCAAAAGGGCCCATCATCATGGAGGAGAAAGACGCATCCGGCGCCGACAGCAGGGTATAAACTATTTTCCTGTAAACAGAGTCAGCGGGCATGACCAGGCTTGATATTATACCGGTATTGACAAGGAACTGGCTGTTTGCAAAATGCCCGATTTGCTCCAGCATACCACCCACCACACCCACTGCGTAGAGCATAAAGCAGCCGATTCCGTTAGCCAGGGTGGATAAGAAAGTGGTGCCAAACATAGTCACCGCCAGTAGAATCACCGGCTGCAGGCAGAAAAGACCTATCGTCCCCGCACTGACAGACGTGTTAAGGCCGGTATTGTAGTGAACAATCAATAGCACAGAAATAAAAAATAAAGACGCGAAGGACGAGAGCATCAGGCTATAGCCCAGAAATTTACCTAAAATTATTTCCGAGCGTCTAACCGGCCTCGGCACGACAGCGTGTATAATTCCGCTTTCAATTTCCCCGGAAATAGCCCCTACAGCTGCCATCACTGCTAAAAAAGCAACTATAAAGCTCCCAAAATATAGTCCTATGGAAAGAAACATTGGCGCGATCAGAGCTTGCATCGGCCCGGCGTAGTGGCTTCCGCCCATATCCTTATAGCCGTAGTGCACACCCGTGCCGTATAAAGCCAGAAAAGCAACAGCCAGGACGATTGTGACCAGCATAATCCGGCGGCGTATTACTTCCTTAATTGTTAGCAGGGCTATTGTTACCACATGGACTGCCCCCTTCCCGGACAAGATCAACAAACAGGTCTTCCAGGGAATTTTGCTTTATTTCAAGGCTGTACAGTAAAGCGCCGTTTTTCACCACTGCTTCAGCGAGGGCGGGGATTTCCTCCCTGGCCCCAAGGGAAAGGCTGATGAACTGCCCTTCAACAGCCAGGTTTGTGCCCAATTTTGAAAGCTGTTCGAGTATTGGAGGTGTAACCCCCTCAACTTGCATTTTTACATCGAAAGCGTTCACCAGCAACTCTTTGACAGTCCCGCTTGCAATAATTCTTCCATTGTTTATGATCGCCACCTGGTCGCAGATCATTTCTATTTCGCTCAGAAGGTGGCTGTTCAAAAAAACAGTTTTGCCCTTTTTGCTAAGCTCTATCATGATTTCACGTACCTCGCGCCGGCCCAAAGGATCCATGGCCGAAGTAGGCTCGTCCAGTAGAATCAGTTCGGGGTCAGGCAGCAGGGCACAGGCCAGACCTACCCGTTGCTGCATGCCCTTGCTGTAAGAGCCCACTTTTTGTCTTTCCTTCCCCTCCAGCCCCACTTGTCCAAGAACCTCCGGTATGCGTCGCTTCTTTTCAGCTCCGCTAATCCCGTACAGTGAGGCGTGAAACTCAAGAAGTTCCTTTCCGGTAAGCCAGTCCTGGTAACGAAAATTTTCAGGCAAAAAACCTATTTTTTGTCTCGCCCCCAGGTCACCCAGAGGTCGTCCCAGGATCCGCGCAGTTCCCGCAGTTGGGAAAAGAAGCCCTACCAACATTTTCACCAGGGTGCTTTTTCCCGCGCCGTTGGGGCCAAGAAAACCGAAAATTTGTCCTGCGCCCACCTCCAGGCAGATTTCCTGGCAACCTGCTTTTTTACCATACATTTTAGTTAAGTTGATGGTTTCAATTATCAATTATTAATCCACACCTTTGCAATAAAAACAGTGGCCAACCCTTTATTTCAATATTATAACACCAACAAGGAGAACCACTAATCATTCCCCCTGAAGAAATATATTTGCCCCCTGTACCACCAGGGGGCAAATATATTTGAAAATATTAATAATTTACTTCATTGAAGCAGCAATGTCCAGGGATTGCTCCAGGGTAAGGCTGCCGCTGACTGCATAGACGACACCGTTTCTCTGCCAGACCAGGCTGGAGATATCGCTGCCCCTGGAACTATCCCCGGCAGGAGGCTTGATATATACTCCCTGTGTTCCGGCCACGTTAACCTCTTGTGAAGAACCGCCGACATTTGGAACTACGAAGGTACGCTGCCAGTCGTTTATGGCCGCAAGTTGTTTGCGAAGGTTCTCAGGCAGGAATGGCAAGCCCAGCAGCGCTTCCCGGATGGCAGACACATCAGAGCCAGGAGCAATCAATTCGGGACTTCTGCCCTGAAAGACAGTAACATTTTGGTCATCAGGACCGACATACCTGGCGCAAATAACTGCAGGTATCTTAATGGTAAAGGTTTTACCGTTTAGTCCGTCAGGGAGAAGACTTATACTTCCGAAAGATTCTAAAATCTTGTTAGCATTCACGGTATCGAGTGTGAGATTCAGATTTCCCCCTGCTTCTTGATATATTTCCGGCGCGTGGGAACCGTTGGGCGGAGAAGCAGGCAATATTAACGGAAAATCGACCATGGCGAGGGCTTCTTCCAAGCTCACTTTGCCGGCAGATTGTTGTTCCCCGATAAACTCCACCTCACCGAAGTTTACGATATCAACACTTCCTGTCCCTTCACGAATTGCCCTTTCTATGCCGGCCATATCAGATGGGGTAATGCTCACAGTTTTTACTTTTTCCACCCGGAATATGGTTAGCAGTTCACTGGCTGCAGAGCGCACTGAACCAAAGCTGAAACTAACAGCCAGGGCCAAAACTATTACCGCAGCAGTGGCCGCTACACGATATCTTGACAGCATCGTTAAAACTCCTTTCCTTGATTCAATGCTTTTTTGTCCGGTTTTCTTTTCTTTGTTATGTTTACGCTCAAAAAGGCTCCAGGCCGCACCGGTATCCACCTCGGCCTGACCCAGAGACTGCAGGTAAGCAGTAAGCCGGGTGTCGGTAAAAACTTTTTTCCCCTTTTCCTTTTCAAGAGCATCGCGGCATAAGTGACAGACGCGAAGATGCTCTTCCATTTCAGCCTTTTTGCTGCCTGTAATTTCCCCGTCAAGTAATGCCTGTAACAAACCGGTGTTATAACACATTGTAATCACTTCCCTCAAGCTTAATATATTCTGCTTTAAACTTGGCGCGGGCCCGCGCCAGCAATGTGCCGACGGAGGATTCCTTAACACCGATAACCCGGGCTATGGCTGCGTAATTCATCCCTGAAAACTTTAAGAGCAGGCAGTACCGGTCCCTCTCTGGCAAAAGCTCCAGTACCCGACGGGTAAAAATCACCTCTTCGTCCCGGACCAGCGCCTCGGCTGGGTCTGCCTCCACCACAGCAATAGAGATTCCGGCTGCAGCCTCCCGGCGGCGCCTGCTGTTTTCGCTGTTCAGGTGATTATAAGCCATATTAGTGGCTACTTTTGTCAGCCACCCCCCAAGGTTGGAAAACTCCTTTGGGGGTGTCTCATATAACTTGACAAACGCTTCCTGGGCAACATCCTCCGCGGCGGTACGGCTACCCAGGAGACAGGTCAGCTGGCGGCATATGGCCGGGTAGTGACGTTCGAAAAGCTCTTTGAAACCAGCCAAGTTTTTTTTATGTTCGGTGGTGATTGACTGCACAGCTCTTACGCCTCCGGACTGGCGATTTCAATTATATAACAGAAACAAGGACACTTTTGTGACAGGTAACATAATAAATTATATCACGCCGGAACGACAGCAGGTTGGATGAAAACTGTTCCATTAAACCACTTGACAGGTTAAACAACATTTAGGATACTATTGCTAGTACAATGATTGCTACTACAACTAAGTGAGGTTGTTTATGAGATTTGTTCTGGATGATTCCCCCGGTTTTATCATAAATAGAACAAACCTGAAGCTGTCCAACTACTTAACGAGAAAGTTCAAGCCATACGAAATCACGCCTGAGCAGTGGGGGGTGCTGAACCGTCTCTGGTTTAAAGACGGCATCTCGCAAAAAGAACTGTCGGAACTGACCATAAAAGACCAGACCACAACAACAAGGATTTTAGACAAGCTCGAGTGGAAAGGCCTGATTAAAAGGCAGAGAAGCACCCTGGACAGGAGACTCTTATTAATTTATCTGACAGCAGAGGGGAGGAGTCTGGAGGACAAGCTGGTGCCAATTGTTAAAGGTGTGCTGAATGAGGCGCTTAAAGGCTTTACACCGGAAGAAATTCAATTAATTAAAAGTTTGTTAAACAGGATTTATAACAACGTGGGAAAATAAAAAAGCTAATCCTTATATCTAGGAGGTGCACGCTAATATGAAACAACTAAGTCAAAGAAGCAGGGCCTGGGTCAAGGGATTTCACATCTTTTTTTCCTGTGCCTGGGTGGGAACTGGGCTCTCCATGCTGCTCCTGGCTTTTCTCAGGAGCCACGCGCCAAACGGGGATGAGCTTTTCGCCTTTAATGAAGCCATTAAGCTCCTTGACGACTACATCATTATACCCGCCGCATTTGGCTCTCTAATCACGGGGCTTCTGTTTTCACTTTATACCAACTGGGGCTTTTTTAAATATAAGTGGGTTATCTTTAAATGGGTCGCTACTCTTGCACAGATTATCTTTGGCACGTTCTGGCTTGGCCCGTGGACTAACGAGGCTACAGCCATATCGGATGTAGAGCGAATTTTAGCCCTGCAGAATCCCGCATACCTGCACGACAAGCTGATGAACTCCATCTTCGGCAGTGCCCAGGTAGCGCTTTTGATAGCACAGGTTTTTATCTCAGTTACAAAGCCCTGGGGCAAAAGAGGAAGTAAATAAAAAAATAATTTGCCCCTTTAAAGCAGGCCAATCTTCGTGTGCTGAAATCGACTTATGGTTATAAGTCTTGCATTTACGAGAGCTTGAACCTGATAAAAAACGTGCTCCCGCCAGGACCGGTTTCTACCTGGATCACTGCATTATGCCTTGCTGCTATGCTGTAACATATCGCCAGTCCCAGGCCTGTGCCTTTTTCCCTGGTAGTTACAAAAGGAGTCCCCAACTTATCAAGCAATTGCGGAGGGATTCCCGTGCCTTCGTCCTTAATAGTTAACACAACTGAATTCCTGTCTAAATAGGTTTTGATAGTCAGGTTTCCACCAGGGGACATGGCCTGCAGGCCATTTACGGCAATATTTAGAAAGAGCTGGCGTATTTCTTTTTTGTCTATCCTTATGTCGGGGATGTCCCCTAGTTCTAGCATAATATTATTCCCGCTGGCAATGGTATCCGCCTGAAGTATGGGCAGTACCGTTTTAATAACGTCATTAAGGCTTTGGTTCATGAAATTAGCACGCCTGTCAGCCAGGGAAAGAAAGTCTTCAATAATTAAATTTGCCCGGTCCAGTTCCTTTATCATCAGATCAAAGTGTTCCTGGTGCCTGCTATATTCATGCTTTCCCTTGAAAAGCTGCAAAAAACCTCGCACCGTGGTCATGGGATTCCTGACTTCGTGAGCGATACCTGCAGCCATTTCTACAATTATGTTTTTCTGTTCAAGACGCAATAACTCTTTTTCCAACTTCCTTTTTTCCGTAATGTCAGTCATAACGGTTCTATAACACAACCTGTTATCAGCGCTTTGAATCGGGACGCTTTGCAGTTGAACCTGGACAATTACTCCACCTTTATTTAGAAGACCCAACTCGGTCGTAACTTTATCGCCTGTTTCCCTGCAGTTATACAAATGATTTAAAACCAGCCTGATATCCTTTCTTACCACGAAGGCACAAAACGGAAAGCCGACCAGTTCAGATCGTTCCCTTCCAATGAGCTTTGCCCCGGTAAGGTTCATTTCCAAAATTATGCCTTTATTATCGATAGTGACATACCCTACCGGCGCAAAGTCGTAAAGCGCCACATAGCGTTCACGGGACATTTCCAGTTCGGCAAGTACTTCCTGAAGTGCCAGAAGCTGTATATCCATATCCAACTTATTAGTATTAATTAAACTCTTAACTTGTTCTGAGTTTATGCGGGACAGTAATTTGCTGGCACTGATAAACCTGAGTTCACCTGACTTGATGATCGCGTTGGTATTCGCCATAATACTCTCCCCTCTTTACTCCAGATACATATGACAGTCCTTAAACTCACGTGACGTCTTCAATAGCCATTAAGATAAGACCGGTCGGGCTGTTGAGGATAGGGCGGGCATTGACCAGCATCGTTTTTTGTCCTATGTGCGGGAACTCGTGATTGATTTCCAGGTCCTGAAAAGCGGTACCCCTTGTCGTGACATCCTCTAAGAGTTCGCGCAATCGCGGTATATTCCACTGACCATTACCCAGTTCAAATAGTGACTTGTGGATAGACACCTCTGGTGTAACTTGAAAAACCTGATAAAAAGCTTCATTTGCCTTTTGTACCCTGAGCCCGGTGTCAAGGACCAGGAGAGGTTCGCGCACGGTATTTACTATCGCCTCGGCGAAAGCCTGTGCTTCGTGGGACAGCGACAGCTCAGCCATATTCTTTTTATGTGAATTAATATCAACAAACATGACAACTACACCTTCAATTTTATCCTTCTCGCTCATATAAGGACGTATTTGCATCAAATACCAGTGACCCCACCGGTCCTGAACTTCCATCTCCCTGCTTACGAGGTTGTCCAACACTTCTTGGATTAACTGTTCAAATTCAGGAATTTCAATGTTTGGTTTGATATTACCAATCGGCCTCCCGACATCAGCAGTAATCAAGTTCAACAGGTTTTCAGCCATATTGTTGAATCTGCGTATACTTAAATCACTGTTGAGCATAAGCATGGGAATATTTATACAGCGAAATAAATTTTGCACGTCGTTGTTTATCTCACTTAGCTCTATATTCTGGTTTTGCAGTTCATCGTTTAAAGTCATCAATTCTTCGTTAGTTGACTGGAGCTCTTCCTTTGTAGTTTCCATTTCTTCATTCATACTCTGCTGCACTTCATTGCTCGATTGTATTTCCTCATTAGCGGACCGGAGTTCTTCATTAACAAACTTGTATTGTTCAATTAAGGCCTGGAGGTATTCTTTGGAAATAGCAAGTCTATTTTGTAACAGGACTTATGCAGTTG
>DFAP01000012.1 GCA_002365855.1 Pelotomaculum sp. UBA3103
TGTTTTGGCAACACTTCCAGTTTCAGGTCAAGGGCGTCAAGTGTTTTTAAGATGGTTTCAAAATTCCCCAGGCGTGCTCTTTCCAAACGGGACACTTGGGCCTGGGTTAACCGTGCTTTTCGGGCAAGAGTGCCCTGGCTCCATCCGCGTTTTGTTCTTTCAGTAATAATAGCCCTGGCAATTTGATAAC
Source organism: Pelotomaculum sp. UBA3103 (assembly GCA_002365855.1). Classification (GTDB taxonomy): domain Bacteria; phylum Bacillota; class Desulfotomaculia; order Desulfotomaculales; family Pelotomaculaceae; genus UBA3103. The sequence continues at coordinate 191 of DFAP01000012.1, forward strand.
GGTCTTCATCTTCCAGCATTGCTTCAATTATTTTCGGCTTTTTCTCAAGAAGTTTGGTGAAGTTATTCATGTTAATAAATTTAGTCATGGAGTTATCCCTCCTTTTGAGACTTTAAAAACTCAAGAAAAATTCGTTCTGCTTTTTCTATTTCAGAGCGGGGCACTTTATTTCTAGTTTTATGGAAGCTATTTGTTAACAGGAACTTATCCTGCAACACCGTAAAGAACAGAGTCCTTTCCTGGTATTTGGCAAACCTTGTTCTTAGCTCCCATAATTTTTCTTTGCTTTCCCAAATCCGGTGAATATAATCTGTGGGAAGTTTAAGTCCGAACTCGTTTAATAAGGTGATGTCATTGAGTATTTTTGCTGATACTTTAGGTTGAGGGTGGCTCAAAATATATAAAGCTACCTCTTCGGTCATAATAATACTTGAACACTGAGATAATCTTTGTATCAGTTCTCCTTTGGTGATACGGCTCACGGTTCGCACCTCAATGAAATTATATCAAAATTGATATAGGAGTTCAATAGATTGCATTTGGCCTACTTGCTTTAGCAGGATAAAAATACAGGTTGAAGTTGGAAAAGTGACATCCGGTGGTTTACAGACACAAGCAAATATTTAATAGCTACTAAATAATGAATAAATCAAAAATGTTGGATAAAATGTTGGATGAAATAAAAAAGAAAAGACTTCCGAATCTCGGAAGCCTTGATTTTACTGGTGCGGGCGAAAGGACTTGAACCTTCACGGGTGTTAACCCACTGGATCCTAAGTCCAGCGCGTCTGCCGTTCCGCCACGCCCGCATTTTTTAAAAGGGGTTGGAACTGAAAAGTTCCAACCCTAACTGGTGAGCCATGGTGGACTCGAACCACCGACACCCTGATTAAAAGTCAGGTGCTCTACCGACTGAGCTAATGGCCCAAAAAACAGGCAATTGAAAGTTAACACCAGGGCTGGATCCCTGACATCTGACTTTCAATGATACATGGCTGGGGCGGCTGGATTCGAACCAACGAGTGCCGGTTCCAAAGACCGGTGCCTTACCGCTTGGCGACGCCCCAAGTTTAGTGGGGTGGATGATGGGACTTGAACCCACGGCCCCCAGAGCCACAATCTGGTGCTCTGACCAGCTGAGCTACACCCACCATGTAGCAGAAGAGTCAGGTATCCTGACTTCCCGCACATGATATGTTAACAAATAATGTGGGTGTTGTCAAGAATAAAGCAGAATAAAGCAAATACCAGTGTTTGCGAGAATGAATTTAGCGGAGTATCAAATATACTTTGTTGTAATCGGCAAATTTATCACATGTTTTAGGATTATTTTTGTTGATCATTTACAGCCGTGCAGATATAATTTTAAAGTGACACATCTAGTTTATTAGCTACGGAAATAATGGGCAGCTCTTCAGACGTGTTAAAGTCCCAACGCAATATCGGTTAATGTTGGGCGCCAGGGCTATTTAAGCCTTGGTATTTTTGGTTTATCTTGGTGGATTGAAACCCACCCTCTAGAATAAATTAATAAAATTGGTTACAATAGTATTATCGTAAAATAGAATGGTCAATGGTTTTTAAAAAGAAGTTTTGAATTATTAATATATATATCTGATTTAACCAAACAACTTAAGGGGGAGCATACATGAAGGCTAACGCGGAAAGGATAGAAAAGAATACGGTCATACTTGAAATAGAAGTAGACGCCGATCAATTCTCCCGGGCTATAGACAGTGCCTACCGCAAACTAGTAAAAAAAGTTAATGTCCCTGGTTTTCGAAAGGGCAAAACACCCAGGCAGATTTTAGAAAGGTTTATTGGTAAAGAAGCCATTTATGAAGAAGCTATGGACACTCTTGTGCCAGAGGCTTATTTCAAGGCCGTAGAGGACACGGGAATTGAGCCTATAGACCAGCCTAAAATGGAATTAGTCCAAGTGGAAGAAGGAAAGCCTGTAGTCCTGAAAGCAACCGTCCAGGTCAAGCCGGAAGTGCAGTTGGGCCAGTATAAAGAGCTGGAATTGGCCAGGCCTTCAACTCTGGTCACAGATGAAGAGGTCCAGGAATCATTAGTAAAACTGCGGGACAGGCACGCCAAACTGCTGACCCTGGAAGAAGGGGTAGTTGAAAATGGCGACACCGCGGTAATTGATTTTTTGGGTAAAGTTGACGGCGAACCTTTTAGCGGCGGAGAAGGCAGGGAATATCCCCTGGAGATCGGAACAGGCTCTTTTATTGCCGGGTTCGAGGAACAAACAGTGGGAATGAGTAGCGGTGAAACCAGGGACATTGAGGTAACATTTCCTGAGGATTACAAGGCTGAAGAATTAGCTGGCAAGAAGGCCACCTTCACTGTTACCGTCAAAGAGATTAAGCGCAAGGAGTTGGCCGAGCTCGATGACGAATTTGCCAAGGATGTTAGTGAGTTTGATACCCTGGAGGAATTACGAAACGATATATCGAATAAATTAAAAGAGGCTGCCGAAAGCAGGGCAGATGGCCTGGTTCGGATGGAACTAGTGCGTCGCGCAGTTGAAAACAGCATTATAGAGGTTCCTGAGGCCATGATCGATCATCAATTGGAAGATTTGATGGGAACCATGGAAAGGCGGCTTTCTGCACAGGGCGTATCCGTTCAGGATTACCTGAAATATGCCAACATTACACTTGAGGATATGCAGGATCAAATGCGCCCTGAGGCGGAGCAAACGGTAAGGACAAACCTGGTTTTGGAAGCCATTTCCAAGACTGAGGATATTAAAGCTAGTGAAGAAGAAATAAAAGAACAGGCCGAAAAAATTGCCGCTCAATTTAATCAGGATGCTGATAAGTTTATTAGTATGCTCAGGGATGAAAAACGACTCGGCTATATCACTGAGGGGATCATCAGGGATAAGACGGTACAATTAATGGTTGACAGCGCAATATTTACTGACGACACCAACGAGAAGACCGAGGAATAGTTATAGAATATAGCTTTTGTAACAAATATTTGATGTAATTAAAGGGGGAGATAGAAATGAACCTGGTACCAATAGTTGTTGAGCAGACTAACCGTGGCGAACGTGCTTATGATATATACTCAAGATTACTTAAAGACCGGATTATTTTTCTTGGCGGCCCCATCGATGACGTTGTTGCCAACCTGATTATTGCCCAGCTTCTTTTCTTGGAGGCGGAAGACCCTGAAAAGGACATCCAGTTTTATATCAACTCTCCTGGAGGGGTTGTAACAGCAGGGATGGCTATTTATGACACCATGCAGTATGTTCGCTCACCCGTGGCTACCATCTGTCTGGGTCAGGCCGCCAGCATGGCTTCACTGCTTCTGGCAGCCGGGGAAAAAGGAAAACGTTATTCTCTCCCTTACTCAAGGATTCTGATTCATCAGCCTTTAGGTGGTGTGCAGGGCCAGGCAACTGACATCGAAATTCATGCAAAAGAAATCCTTCGCATGCGGGTATTCCTGAACGAGATACTCTCCAGGCATACCGGCCAATCTCTCGAGAGAATTACCAAGGATACCGAGCGGGACTATTTTATGTCGGCAAGGGAAGCTAAAGAATACGGTTTAATAGATGAGGTATACGATGTCAGGAAGCAAAGGTAAGAGAGGTGGAAATATGTTTAGCGAAAAAGGGCAGTTGAAGTGTTCTTTTTGTGGCAAGCTTCAAGACCAGGTAAAAAAGCTGGTTGCCGGCCCTGGTGTGTATATCTGTGACGAGTGTATTGAACTCTGCAATGAGATAATCGAGGAAGAGCTTAGTGAAGACCTGGGTCTGGAATTGGGTGACATCCCCAAACCCAAGGAAATCAAGGAAATACTCGACCAATACGTTATCGGTCAGGAAGGCGCCAAAAAATCCCTGTCTGTTGCAGTTTATAACCATTACAAGCGAATCAACCTCGGCGGAAAGATTGATGATGTAGAGCTTCAAAAAAGTAATATAGTCATGCTGGGACCTACCGGCAGCGGTAAAACCCTTCTTGCGCAAACTCTGGCGCGTCTCTTGAATGTGCCCTTCGCCATAGCTGACGCCACTTCCCTTACCGAGGCAGGTTACGTTGGCGAGGATGTGGAAAATATTCTGCTGAAACTGATCCAGGCTGCGGATTACGATGTGGAGAAGGCTGAAAAGGGCATAGTTTATATAGACGAGATTGATAAAATTGCCCGTAAGTCGGAAAACCCGTCTATAACACGGGATGTTTCCGGCGAGGGTGTCCAGCAGGCGCTGTTAAAAATACTTGAGGGAACTGTTGCCAGCGTGCCGCCTCAGGGTGGTCGTAAGCACCCGCACCAGGAGTTTATCCAGCTTGACACTACGAATGTCCTGTTCATTTGCGGCGGAGCTTTTGACGGTATTGAAAAAATCATATTAAACCGCATCGGTAAGAAGTCCATGGGTTTTGGTGCGGAAATAAAGGTTAGAAAGGAACAGAGAATAGGAGAAATTCTCAGCAAAATTCTTCCAGAAGACCTTTTGAAATACGGCCTGATTCCTGAATTCGTTGGCAGGCTGCCAGTCATCGTTACACTTGACGCGCTGGACGAAGAGGCACTGGTCCGCATCCTTACTGAACCAAAAAATGCCCTGGTCAAACAGTATGAAAAACTGTTCGAACTGGACGGTGTAACCCTGGAATTTGCCCAGGATGCTTTAATAGCTGTTGCGGAAGAAGCTTTGAAGCGCAATACGGGCGCAAGGGGTTTGCGGTCGATTCTGGAGGAGGTCATGCTGGAAGTAATGTATGATATCCCTTCGCGGGAAGACATCGCCAAGTGTATTGTGACCAGGGAAACTATTCAGAAGAAAGAGCCTCCGCGGATTATCGCCATGGACCGTAAGAAGAAAAAAGAAGTCACCGCATAAATATAAAACTGGAATAAATTTCAGAATATAAAAATCCTGATCGACATGTCGATCAGGATTTTGGTTTAGAGCAGGCTACTTGACAGGACCTACGGGCAAAACTGTTCGGCCGAAAACCGTGTTAAATACTCCTGCAGCAGAAGTATACCAGGCTGTTAAGGCAATGATTATACCAACGTATCCACCCCAGGTATGGGCTGCGGCATTTCCTGCAGCTCCCTATAGTAAGTAAAATGAAGGCTAAAAGCAGCAATGTAAATGTATAATTGTAAAAACGAGACCTATTCTATTATAAAGGCTGCAATTTCTAACTATCACCCTATTATTTGATACCATAATAATGAACATAAAAAAATTATATCCCAATTTGTAAGCATTATAAAAACCAGGGGTGATTTAACGTTCTGTCGACTTATCTCGTTCTAAATTATATGTTTTTCACCCTTTTCTATAATATCTGAGATTAAAATTTGAAAAACTTAGTAATACTAAGGTCAGAACCTTTTATGAGGAGGAGGAAAAATGTCAGAGTTTCCTTCTGGCTTCGGGGGTCTTCTGACCTTCGTCCAGGTATTTTTTGCAGTCATAATCGGCCTTTATTTTTGGAATGCGCTTAAGGCGCAGCAAGGGAACAAAACCGCTGTTGAAAAAGAGTCCAGAAAAGAAATGGAAAAGCTCCAGAGGATGCGCGCCATTTCCCTGACTGAACCGTTGTCTGAGAAAACCCGCCCGACCTGCTTCAGTGAAATCATTGGGCAGGCTGAGGGTTTAAAATCACTACGGGCGGCGCTCTGCAGCCCTAACCCCCAGCATGTTATTATCTATGGACCTCCCGGCGTGGGTAAGACTGCGGCGGCCAGGCTGGTGCTGGAAGAAGCTAAAAAAAATCCTGCCTCTCCATTTAAAGAAGATGCCAAATTTATTGAGCTTGATGCCACTACCGCCCGTTTTGACGAGAGGAATATTGCCGATCCGCTGATTGGTTCAGTGCATGACCCCATTTATCAGGGAGCCGGTCCAATGGGCATGGCAGGCATCCCGCAGCCCAAGGCAGGTGCGGTTACCAAAGCTCACGGCGGGATGCTCTTTATAGATGAAATTGGGGAACTGCACCCAATCCAGATGAACAAGATGCTGAAAGTCATGGAAGACCGCAAGGTGGTCCTGGAAAGCGCCTACTACAGTAGCGAGGATAACAATATACCTTCTCACATTCACGATATTTTTCAGAACGGTCTGCCCGCTGACTTTCGCATGGTTGCCGCTACTACCCGTGGCGCTGAACATATCCCGCCGGCAATTCGCTCACGCTGCCTGGAGATATTTTTCCGCCAGCTCTTACCGGATGAGATCGAAAAGGTAGCCGCAAACGCGGCGAAAAAAGTTGGCATGCTGCTCCGGGAAGGCGCCCTTGATGTGATTAAAAAGTACGCTACTAACGGTCGCGAGGCGGTTAATATTATTCAGATAGCCGGAGGAATTGCCATTACGGAAAACAGGGGAGAAATAATTACCGCTGATATTGAATGGGTTGTTAACAGCGGTCAGTACAGTCCCAGGCCCGAGAGAAAAATACCACCCCGGCCACAGGTGGGTCTTGTTAACGGGCTGGCCGTTTATGGCCCGAATATGGGCGCCTTGCTGGAGGTTGAGGCCAACGCTCTTCCTGCTGCCCGGGGTCAGGGCAGGCTCACCATTACAGGAATGGTCGAAGAAGAAGAGATCGGAGGCGGCGGCAGGACAGTCAGGAGAAAAAGTATGGCTAAAAGTTCGGTGGATAATGTGCTGACAGTACTCCGCCGGACTTTGGAGGTGGACCCGCGGGATTATGATATCCACGTCAATTTTCCCGGTGGTGCTCCCACCGATGGTCCGTCTGCAGGTGTTACCATAGCCACGGCGGTTTATTCAGCCATCCTGGGAGTGCCGGTAGATAACAAGGTGGCAATGACCGGCGAGCTGTCTATTCGCGGGCTTGTTAAGCCCGTAGGCGGTATCGTAGCTAAGGTTGAAGCTGCACGGCAAGCGGGGGCGATAAAAATTATTATACCTGCTGAAAATTACCAGGAGATGTTCAAGGAATTGTCAGGTGTTCAGGTTATCCCTGTGGAACGGCTGGAGGAACTGATCCGGGTAGCATTGGTTTCCCTGCCACCGCTTGAGAAAAAATTTGAGAAAACCACACCTTCCCCGCTGGAGGTTTTGAGCGCTACCGGGTTTGTTACAGGACAGCCCTTATCGAAATAATATATCAAGCTAATCTAGATAGAGGAAAACTATGTATTTGATATCCATCTTATACAAATAACCCGGCAAATGCCGGGTTTGAGGTTTTCACGGTAATTATTGCTATAGCGGCAATTTTGTCTTTTATGATAAAATAAATAAGTAAACTAAACAGACTCCAAAATATAGCAGGAAAAGCAACACGATACAGAAAAGGAGGTGCGGCTTTGAATTCTGAAATAAAGGCTCTGCCTTTATTGCCTTTACGGGGGATACTGGTCTTTCCCTATATGGTCATTCATCTGGACGTAGGCCGTACTAAGTCTGTGCAGGCTATCGAAGAAGCCATGATTCAGGACAGGGTCATCTTCCTTGCTACGCAGAGGGAAGCTCAGACTGATGAACCAGGTGAGGATGATATCTTTCAAATCGGCACAGTAGCTGAGGTAAAGCAGCTGTTAAAGTTGCCCGGTGGGACAATCAGGGTCCTGGTAGAAGGACTCGCCAGGGCAAAGGCCCGCCGTTTTATATCTTATGAACCGTATTTTCAGGTAGAGGTTGAACAATATCCGGAGGAATTTCGAAAGAACAGTGAAATCGAGGCGCTGATGCGCAGCCTGGTCTACCAGTTTGAGCAATATGTCAAGCTGTCCAAGCGCATTCCCCCGGAAACTGTCGTTTCGGTGGTCAACCTGGAAGAGCCGGGGAGATTGGCTGATATTATTGCCTCGCACCTGACGCTGCGAATTGAGGAAAAACAAAATATCCTTGAGGCTGCGGATATTGTTACCCGGCTGGAAAAGCTCTGCGCCATTGTGGCCAAGGAACTGGAAATTGTGGAGTTGGAGCGCAAGATCAATATCCGTGTGCGCAAGCAGATGGAAAAGACTCAGAAGGAATATTACCTGCGTGAGCAGATGAAGGCTATCCAGCGTGAACTGGGTGAAAAAGACGAGCGCATGGCTGAGGGGGAGGAACTCCGGGAAAAAATAGCGGAGGCAAAATTCCCTAAAGAGGTAGAAGAAAAAGCGCTCAAAGAAGTAGACCGCCTGGAAAAGATGCCCCCCATGGCTGCAGAGGCGGCAGTGGTCCGCAACTATCTTGACTGGCTGCTATCACTTCCCTGGAATAAAAGCACAAGGGACCGGCTTGACCTCAAGGCGGCCGAAACCATACTGGAGGAAGACCATTACGGCCTAAAAACGGTCAAAGAGCGTATTCTGGAATACCTGGCTATTAGGAAACTGGCCAAAAAGATGAAAGGGCCAATTATCTGCTTTGTTGGGCCGCCAGGAGTTGGTAAAACCTCACTTGGCCGTTCTGTTGCCCGTGCCATGGAGCGCAAATTCATCCGCATGTCCCTTGGCGGTGTGCGGGATGAAGCTGAAATCCGCGGTCACCGTCGCACCTATGTAGGAGCTATGCCGGGCAGGATCATCCAGGGTATACGCCAGGCAGGATCCAAAAATCCTGTTTTTCTACTGGATGAAGTCGATAAAATGAGTATGGATTTTCGCGGGGACCCTTCTGCTGCACTTCTTGAAGTGCTCGATCCAGAGCAGAATAATACTTTTAGCGACCATTACATCGAAGTGCCCTTTGACCTGTCCAACGTCATGTTCATCACCACTGCCAATGTCCAGCAGAACATACCTCGTCCGCTGCTGGACAGAATGGAGATCATATATCTTTCCGGCTATACGGAAGAGGAAAAGGTTCAGATAGCAATTCGTCACCTGCTGCCCAAACAGATTAAGGAGCACGGGCTGAGCAAGGATATGATGAAGATGTCTGAAAATACAATTCGAAAAATAATACGCGAGTACACACGTGAATCCGGTGTGCGAAACCTGGAAAGGCAAATCGCAGCTATCTGCCGTAAAACCGCCAGGGAAATCGTATCCGATAAGACTAAAAAAGTTAACGTGACTACCATGAACTTAAACCACTTCCTTGGCACACCCCGTTTTCGCTTTGGTGTTGCGGAGCAGACCGACCAGGTGGGTGTAGCCACAGGTTTGGCTTGGACGGAAGTTGGCGGTGAAACCCTGGCTATTGAGATTACCGTCTACAAGGGGAACGGCAAGCTGACGCTGACCGGCAAGCTTGGAGACGTTATGAAGGAATCAGCCCAGGCCAGCTACAGTTATATTCGCAGCAGGGCCAGAGAATTAGGCATCGACGAGGATTTTTACGATAAGCAGGACATTCACATTCATATCCCTGAAGGGGCTATCCCCAAGGATGGTCCTTCTGCAGGGATAACCATGGCGTCTGCCCTTGCTTCGGCTATCACTGGCCGTAAAATCCGGCACGACTTGGCGATGACCGGTGAAATTACACTGCGTGGAAGAGTCCTGCCTGTGGGCGGAATCAAGGAGAAGGTACTTGCCGCTCACCGTGCGGGCATAAAAAACCTGATTTTACCCAAGGATAATAAAAAGGACCTGGATGAAATAACTAAAAAGGTTAAAGACAAGATGCATTTTATCCTGGTTGAACACATGGACCAGGTGTTGGAAACGGCATTGATGGAAAAGGAATATGATGAAATCTCTATTCCATCTGATACTACGTTGGCGCCACAGCCGCCAGCCTATCAAACCGTGGTTAATGAGGGAGGAACCCAGATCCCTTCATGAAAATAACGAACTCGGAATTTATTACCAGCGCGGTTAAACCCGCTGACTACCCGGCCGGGGAACTGCCTGAAGTTGCCCTGGCCGGGCGCTCTAATGTTGGCAAATCATCTTTATTGAACAACCTTGTCGGTAGAAGAGGCCTGGCCCGTACCAGTAATACACCCGGGCGCACCCGACTGATTAATTTTTTCCTGGTTAACGGTCTTTTCCGGCTTGTTGACCTGCCAGGTTACGGGTACGCCAAAGTTCCCATGTCTGAGAGGAAGAGCTGGCAAAAGATGGTTGAGTCTTACCTGAACACCAGGGAGAATTTAAGGGGGGCGGTGTTGCTTGTAGACAGCCGGCACCCGCCTACTGCCCTTGACGCGCAAATGCACAATTGGCTAGTACATTACGTCATCCCCTATGTTGTTGTAGCCACGAAGGCGGACAAGCTTTCCCGCAGCAGGCTGCTGCAGTCACTGGAGGTCATTCGGGCAGACTTGCAGTTAGGCGACGGGGAAAAGCTGCTGGCCTATTCATCGAAAACCGGCCTGGGCCGCGAAAAACTTCTGGAGGCAATAGGCCAGTTTGTAGATGTGCCCGGGGGGAGTAGCATTGATTAACATACGCGTGGAGCGTCCTGAAGATTACCAGGCGATTTATGATCTCAACCGGAAGGCTTTCCAAAGGGACAGCGAAGCGGAACTGGTCAGGAAACTGAGAAGGTCGGAGCATTTTATCCCCGAACTTTCCCTGGTTGCTGAAAAAGACGGAAAAGTGGCCGGGCATATCCTGTTTTACCAGGTTAACTGTTGAAAACCAACAGGGTGAAGTTTACCCTGTGCTGGGGCTGGCCCCGGTTGCGGTGCTCCCGGAGTACCAGCGGCTGGGAATCGGCGCCGGGCTGGTCCGCCGCGGGCTGGAGGATTGCCGGCGGATGGGCCATAATGTAGTTGTGCTTGTCGGTCACCCGTCCTATTACCCGCGTTTTGGATTTTTACCGGCAGGCCCGCTGGGTCTGGAGTTGCCTATCCCGGTCCCCGAAGAAGCGTTTATGGCTTTGGAGCTGACGCCGGGGGCTTTGAACGGTGTAAGAGGTATGGTCAAGCATCCAACGGAATTTGATGAAGTGTAGATTGGATAACAATAACCTGAAGGCCCTCCAAAAAGGAGGGCCTTTATCGTGCCTAATTAACCCACCGTTATAAACCACAACTTTCTGAACTTGTATCGATAAAATTATCAAAATACTACGGCTGCAGGCTCCTGCCATGTTCTAGTGTTTGTACTTTTTTGGCAGCAGGCTCTGGAGTGGCATTCTGTGGCGCCGGGGCTGCTGGTTCTGGAGTTGCCGGCTCTGGTGCTGTTGGAGCCGGGGTGGGAGCAGGAGTTACCGGGGCCGGAGCCGCCGGGGCAGGCGTAGTAGGTGCCGCAGGTGTGGGTGAAGGCTGGGTTGTTTGCGAGGGAGCGGTTGACGCTGCCCCTGCAATTTCAAATCCCACACCGTTAATTATCCTGTCGGAAAGCTTAAGGCTGATTACTACCAGCGGCGCGCCATTGTCCGCGGCTTCTTTGGCGCCAATGTATTTGGCTTTTGCCTCAATCCAAATGAATTCCTCGGCGGGGACTCTCTGGAGCACTTCTGTAATTTCAACCTTGTTGCCGGAATTTTCACCTGCGCTAACCATAATGTAGCTGGTGCCGTTGACCTGCACCCAGGTAGCGGCCTCCTTTTTTGCAATATCCGAGGCGATAAACTTAACAACATCGGGTGCCTTATTTAAATCAACCGGGCTGTAGCCAACTTTTGATACTTCGGGAACCACCAACAGCTTTGGATCGGGTGTCGGTTCCGGCACAGGTTTGCGTGCCACAGCGCATCCGGCGCTAAGACCCAGACAAAGTAAAAGTAATACCAATATAATTTTTCTCATTTTTAAACCTCCCGTCATTTTCTTTTATTGTTATCAGCAGCAAATCAAATAATTCATAAAAAAAACCTGTTAAATATAACAGGTTTTAAGGTAGACAGTGGGTTCGGTGGGACCGTCTTTTTAATTGAGTAACGGATTCGCGAATACACACAATATAGAATCAAGAATCCCTTAACCTAAAAATATTAAACAGTGATTTTTTATCCCGTTTTGTCTCTTCCCGTATGTATATCACCGTTTCCACGGCACATGTGGCGAAATCCGAGACAACAACCGTTTCATAAGGCATAGGATTCAAAATTTCTCCGGCGTTTTTGGCTGCTGTATTAAATTTTTCATAGTGTTCCCTGTTAACAATGGGGTTTTCAGTCCACACGCCCAGGGCCCGGTATCTTTCTATTGAGTGGAGCAGAATTTCCAGGTCAAGATTGGGGAAAGACGGCGCTGCAGCAGCTGCGGCCTCTTCCGGGCTGTGCTGGCTTAACCACAGCTGGGCTTTATAAACGGCATTGGTAAAACGCTGGATCGTTTGAGCATTCGCTTCCATATACTCCGGCAGGCAAGCGTATGCTGTTACCACCATGTTTCCGGTAGCTTCGCCAACGGATGCTACTACCTGGCCGTAGCCCTTAAATTCAGCCAGTGTTGCGTCTGGTTCGAGCATCTGAATATAGTGACCGGTGCCGGAGCGGAAAGCTCCCAGGCGTAGTTTTACGGGGATGTTATTATAAATGGTCACTTTTCGGTAAGGTGGCATGCTGTTCTGTCTTAACGCTTCTTCAAGGGCTATTTCCGAGCTGTCATCGTGCGAGTTGCCTATTATAGTTTTGTTTTTCATATTCTGCCACTGAAATTCTTCTGAATTATTTCTGTCCAGAAGGAGCGAACCATCCTTGCCGGCCATAGTGGCAAAAACTTTTGGCTGGGAACCCCTGGCATTGGGGTTAAAAATTATTTTTTGCAGCCCGCAAAGCACGATATCGGTTCTGCCATCCGCCAAAGCGGCACGTATGGCCTCCTGGCTGGTAGTGGTGATATTTACCTGCAGGTTTTGTTCTTTAAAAAAGCCCAGGTTTAAGGCCAGGTACTGCGGCAGAAAATATGGCGAGAGTGCAGATTCCAAAACACGGACAGTTACAACTTGTTCTACTACAGCAGGTTTTTTAAAGATGCCGATTATTATGATAATTAAGCAGATCGCAACAAGCATAACCATAGCCTTTTTGTTAACAAGCAATAATTGCAATAAACGCAAGCCTGACCCCCCCAAGATAAAATCTACTTTTAAATACTATTTATGCTAGAAGTTTTTCATGCAAAGGGCTTTAAACAATCCCTTATGTCCGTCCGTGGTAAATATTTCATAAAATGGAACAACAGGCATAAAATAGTAACAAAGAGATTAGGGGGGTATTAACATGAAAGCCATTATGCACTGGTCGCAGGGTCAGGGGAGTGCTTTAAGAAAGCTAAGATTGCCTGCTATATTCCTGGGTCTCTCCTGGGCCGTTGGCGCCGCTCTGGCCGCCTGTGCCCTGATGTGCGCCTGGGTGATGCTGGCGCCCGGGCCGGTCTATTATTTCAGCGCATACTTAACAGCGAGCTTCATTATCGGCGCGTTTGTGGGCGGGTTTGTCAGTGGTAAAATGTCGGGTAATCTGGGTCTGGTACATGGCTTTTTAACCGGTCTGCTCTATGGCCTGTTGCTGGTATCGCTGTTTCTGGCAGGCAGCGCCGAAAGTCTTACTACCGGCGAAATGGCAGCGCGTGGGTTATTGCTGGGCATTGCCGGTTCCCTGGGCGGATTACTCGGGGTTAATCTGCCAGCCCGGAAACTAGCCAGCACAATAAGAAAAGGAACGAATCAAAGCATTTTTTGAAGGATTTTTCACCATCCTGGAGAAAATAAACTCCGGGAGGTGAAAATGTGACAATATTAGACCAGGCAGTTAATCTCGGCAGGCAAATTTCCGAAACTTTAGAATATAAGGAAATGAAAAAGAACGAGGAAATTTTGCGCGCGGATGAACTCGCTCGCCAGCTTATGGATGAATTCCAAATTTTACAGAATACGTATGAAAAAAAGGCTAAGGATGGGGAGCCGATCACCGAGGAAAACTTTAAAGAGCTGGAAAATTTGGAAAAAAGAGCTATGGAATACGAGTCTGTAAGGTGCTATTTCGAATCAAACATGCGCTTTCAAAACCTTGTTAAAATGGTTAACAACAAAATCATGGAAGGCATCCTCGGAGAGGTTCGCCAAAGCGGGATAGGCTGAGGCTAATAAACCGGGCCGTAGGCCCGGACTTATACTTGGGACAGGGGTACTTGGGACAATGGACCTGTCCCCCTGTCCCAAATGTGGACCTGTCCCCCTGTCCCAAATGCTGTCCTACTTAATAGTTTCTGATCACCAGCTCGTTTACCGGGCTGCGGCCATTTGCCCGGCAGTTGATGGACCGCCTGGCGGTTACGACCGTAATATCGTAACCGCTGTACAAGTCACGGATAAACGGAGTATCGGAGTTGCTGAGCATTACCCGGCACCCCCGGCTGTCCAGTTCCCGGAACAGGCCGGCCAGGCGCCGTTGGTCCTCACCGGCAAACGAGGCAGCAGTATAACTTGTAAAATTGGCTGTTTGAGTCAGGGGATCATAAGGTGGGTCCAGGTAGATGAAGAATTTAGGCTCTGCCACGTCCAGGGCACATGAAAAATCTCCGTGCCTGATATCTGCCCTTTGCAGGAGGGCGCTTGCCTTGCGAAGGTTATTTTCGTCAGCGATGTTCGGGTTCTTATAACGGCCAAATGGAACGTTGTGCTGCCCTTTACGGTTAACACGCCACAACCCGTTGTACGCAGTCTTATTAAGGAAAAGGAAACGTGATGCCCGCTGTATATCGTTGAGCACTGCCGTGTCCAATGCCCTGATCTTGTAATAATACTCCTCCGTATTCTGATGACCTAACAATTCAGCCAGAAGAGGTTCAGGCTTGTCTCTCAAGACCCTGTAAAAACTGATAAGATCTTCGTTGCTATCAAGAATGACGGCGCGGGACGGCCTCAGGCAAAAAAAAACCGCTCCGCTCCCGACGAAAGGCTCTATCAAAAAGTCTACCTTTTCAGGGAAGAGTTTTGTATATTGCTTTAACAGCTGGCTTTTTCCACCGGCCCACTTGAGCGGGGGCCTGACAGTTTCTCTGGCATTTGCCACTACAGACACAGTTATCACCTTTTATTCCAGTTCGACGCCAGACCTGTCTATCCTTCATCAATATTTCCCGCCAAGCGTAAAAACAGTCACGGTTGACACAGCTTGCTAAAATAGTTAAGATATTCTCGAAGTCATATTTATCTGCTGTGAAGGGGAGGGGATGGCCTCCCGGGCAAAGGCTTTTTGCCGTTAGAGAGGTAAGCCACTGTGCTGCAAGGTTTCCTGCCCGTACTCATCCTGTCGCCCCGGAGTTCCCGCGCGGAAAAACTAGTACGCCCGGGCGGGCTTGCCCGTTACAGCTAAATGAGAGCCATCATTTGTACTTGTTAATATCTTGGCGGTAAACCAGGGTGGTACCACGGATGAGTCCCTCGTCCGTCCTTGTGACGGAGGGGGTTTTTTTATAAAAGAATAGGGGTGAATTTATGGCTAAGGCAGACATTCCACCGGTCTATGAACCTGGTCTGGTAGAGAAAAAATGGTACAGCACATGGGAAAATAACGGTTACTTTCACACCACGGTAAACGCTGAACAGGAGCCGTTTTGTATTATTATGCCCCCTCCCAATGTGACGGGCCAGCTCCATATGGGTCATGCCCTGGATAATACACTCCAGGATATACTCACCCGCTGGAGAAGGATGCAGGGCTTTAACGCCCTCTGGCTGCCCGGGACAGACCACGCCGGTATCGCAACTCAGGCCAGGGTTGAAGAACAGCTCGCAAAGGAAGGAGTATCCCGCCATGATATAGGCAGGGAAGAGTTTTTGAAAAGAGTCTGGGCTTGGAAGGAGCAGTACGGTGGCCGGATTACAACTCAGCTTAGAAGACTTGGAGCCTCGTGCGACTGGAAGAGGGAGCGCTTCACCATGGACGAAGGATGTTCGGAAGCGGTGCAGGAAGTATTTATCAGGCTCTACAAGCGGGGGTTGATTTACCGGGGCTACTACATTACAAACTGGTGTCCCAAGTGCCAAACCACTATTTCGGATATTGAGGTTGAGCACCTGGAGCGCCCCGGGCACTTTTATTACGTAAAATATCCCTTCAAAGACGGGCAGGGCTACATGACCCTGGCAACCACCCGACCGGAAACCATTCTGGGAGACGTTGCTGTGGCGGTTCATCCCGGAGACGAGCGCTATGCCAGTGTAGTGGGCAAGACCCTGATCCTGCCACTGGTTGGGCGCGAGCTGCCGGTTATAGCTGACGAGTATGTGGACCCCTCCTTCGGTACAGGGGTGGTAAAAATAACGCCGGCACATGACCCCAATGACTTTGAGGTGGGCTTAAGGCATAACCTGCCCCAGGTCATCGTTATCGATCAAAAGGGTAAAATGAATGATGAGGCCGGGCCGCGCTACAAAGGGCTTGACCGTTACGAATGCCGAAAGAAAATTTTGCGTGACCTGCAGGCTGATGGTTTTCTTTTGAGGACCGAGGACCATGCCCATGCGGTTGGACACTGCTATCGCTGTGCAACTGTTATTGAGCCTATGTTATCCAGGCAGTGGTTCGTTAAAATGACGCCGCTGGCCGAGCCTGCCATCAAGGCGGCCAAAGACGGGCGGGTCCGTTTTATACCAGAGCGGTTCACAAAAGTTTACCTGAACTGGATGGAAAATATCCGGGATTGGTGCATCTCCCGCCAGCTCTGGTGGGGCCACCGGATCCCGGTATGGTACTGCCGGGACTGCGAGGAAATGTTCGCGTCCAAGACACCCATCTCCAAGTGTGGCAAGTGCGGTAGTTCTGCCGTTGAACAGGACCCCGATGTGCTTGACACCTGGTTTTCGTCGGCCCTATGGCCGTTTTCCACTTTGGGCTGGCCCGGGCAGACCCTGGACCTGGCGTATTATTACCCCACTTCGGTGATGGTTACAGGTCGGGACATAATATTTTTCTGGGTAGCCCGGATGATCTTCTCCGGCCTGGCGTTCATGAATGATATTCCCTTCCGTGAAGTATTTGTACACGGCCTGGTGATGGATGCCCTGGGACGCAAAATGAGCAAATCACTGGGCAATGGCGTTGATCCCATAGATGTAATCGAGACCCACGGCGCGGACAGTTTGCGCTTCATGCTGGTTACCGGCAACACCCCGGGCAACGACCTGCGCTTCCACTTCGAGAAGCTGGAGGGGGCGCGTAATTTTGCCAACAAGCTCTGGAACGCGTCCCGCTTCGCCATGATGAACCTGGAGGATTATGACCCGGAGGCAAGTCCCGGCACATTTACGCTGGCCGACCGGTGGATCGTCAGCCGGTATCAAACGGCCGTTGCGGATGTGACACGGTATCTTGAGGCCTATGAGCTGGGAGAGGCGGCAAGGGTGCTTTATGAGTTTGTTTGGAGTGAGTTTTGCGACTGGTACATAGAGCTGGCCAAGCCCAGGCTGTACGGCAAAACAAGCATGAAAGACAAGCAGACCGCACAGTACGTTTTGTCCTCGGTTTTGAAGGGCACCCTGGAACTGCTGCACCCTTTCATGCCTTTCATCACAGAAGAGATCTGGCAGCACCTGCCCGCGCACGGGGTAACCATTATGAAGGCTCAATGGCCGGCTGTGCGCACGGATATGATTAATTTGGAAGCAGAACATGACATGGAGGCGCTGATGGAAGTTACCAAAGCCATCAGGCATATCCGTGGTGAAATGAATGTCCCCCCGGGCCGTAAGGCTGAAGTATTGATTGCTGCGCCGGAAGATGCCACAAGAACTATATTGGACAAGGGTATTGAGTATATTCAGCAGCTGGCCGGGGCAGAAATCAAGCTTTTTCCTGTATTGGCAAAAACGCCGGAACAATCCGCCCACGCCGTGACACGTGGTGTGGAAATTTTCGTTCCGCTGAGAGGCCTGATCGATGTAGACAAGGAGATCGCGCGCCAGGAAAAAGAACTGGCTTCTGTTAAAAAGGAATTGGATCGCATGCGTGGTAAGCTGTCTAATCCCGGGTTTTTGAGCAAAGCCCCGGCCGATGTAGTGGAAAAGGAAAAGGCCCGCGAGAATGAATTCACTCTCAAACAAACTGCGATCAGGGACAGGCTGGCCATGCTGGCAGGGGGTTAAATACTGACGTGATATGCTGTACACCTGCTGCTGACGTAATCGGATGTTGATTTTCTACGGATAAACACCGATCTTGACAGTGACCGGATATTATTTCTTAAGAGGTCTTTAATATGCGCTATGAAGAAGCTATGGAGTTTGTAACCAGCCTGACTAAATCCGGCTTTAATTTTGGCCTTGGCCGCACGGAAGAGCTTTTAAAGCGGCTGGGCAGCCCTCACCTGGGCTTAAAGATTGTTCATGTCGGTGGAACCAACGGAAAGGGTTCCACAACTTCTATGATTGCTTCTATTATTAAGGCAGCGGGGTACAGGGCAGGAACATTTACTTCGCCCCACCTGCATTCCTACACGGAAAGATACCGGGTCAACGGGGTTGAAATCACCCGGGAGAAGGTGGCGGGGCTTATTGCTGAAATGCGCTGCCACCTGGAAGCAATGGTTGCGGAAGGGTTTGAGCACCCAACCGAGTTTGAGGTGGGTACAGCCCTTGCCCTTCTCTACTTCAGCCGGGAGCTTGTGGATTACCTAGTATTGGAAGTCGGACTGGGTGGCGCTATCGACGCCACCAACGTGGTGACTCCGGTACTGTCGGTGATAACCAACATTTCTATGGATCACATGGACTATCTGGGTGATACTGTTCAAAAGATAGCCCGGGAAAAAGCCGGCGTAATAAAACAGGGAATTCCACTGGTAACGGCGGCAGCAGGTGAAGGTCTGGAAATTATCCGGGAAACCTGCCGGGAAAAAAATTCCCGGCTCATACAGGTTGGACGCGACGTCACCTGGAATGTCAGCTCCATTTCGGAGGAGGGACAGTGTTTCAACGTCTACGGGCACAGGGGAACATATTCAAACTTAACCATCCAGCTATTGGGACGGCATCAACTGGTTAACGCCGCGGTAGCTGTCGCGGCCGCTGAAATCTTAATGGAAAAGGATGCGGCTATTAATGAAGACGCTCTCCGCAAAGGACTGGCGGCCGCATGTTGGCCCGGCAGGTTTGATATAGTTAGCAGGGAACCCCTTGTTATTATAGACGGGGCCCATAATTACGAAGGCGCCAGGTGCCTGCGCTGCGCTCTTGAGGAGTATTTTCCGGGCAGGCGCCAGGTGCTGGTAATCGGTATGCTTGAGGATAAGGATCGGGCAAGGGTGACTTCTGAACTGACCCCAGGGTCCAGGGCTGTAGTGGTGACCAGGCCCAACAGCCCCAGGTCCGGAAATTGGCAGGAAATAGCCGCTGAAGCCGGGCTGTATGTTGACGAGGTTTACCTGGTTGAAGATGTACGGGAAGCAGTAAAAAAGGCACTGTGCCTGGCCAGGCCCGAGGATCTGGTATGTATAACAGGATCTATATATATGATCGCAGAGGCCAGGGAATACTTAATGGATATTAAATAACAGGTTCATCATACTTCATGGTATAGAATGGTTTTATTGCGAAATACGACAAATTTTTAAAATTCTTACCACAGCTTGTCATAAAATTGGTGAAATGATAAACTGTTAAGGTAGTAAGCCCTAGGTATTTTTATTGGTGGACTCCTTTATTTTATTCTGGAGGACCTAATATGGCTAAAAGTTACAAGAGTTATAGCAGCATCTGGTTGCTTCTGCTTCTGCTTCTGGTGGGAGGCCTCACCGGCAGTGCTGTTGGT
This sequence comes from Pelotomaculum sp. UBA3103, assembly GCA_002365855.1. Taxonomy (GTDB): domain Bacteria; phylum Bacillota; class Desulfotomaculia; order Desulfotomaculales; family Pelotomaculaceae; genus UBA3103. The sequence goes on from DFAP01000012.1 coordinate 19,800, forward strand.
GACGCACTGTCGCCGGTTATTCCGTGGCTTAATTCAACTTCGAGCATTGGGCTGAAGCCTTCTACCTTGGACCTGCGTTTTTTTGACCTGACTTTTGGTTTTACCTTTACTCTCGGGCCGTTAACCGCGCTGGGAATGATCCTGGGTATCGTGGTTTTCCGCAGGATATAAGGAATGAAGGAGATTATTTTAGCTTCAAAATCACCCCGCCGGTCAGAATTACTCAAACAAATAGGACTCAACTTTCAAATACTGTCCCTCGAGGTGGATGAGTCTCCACTTCCGGGCCTCAGCCCTTCGGAATTGGTTGAGCGTCTGGCTTTGAGTAAGGCATCGGCGGTTGCCGCGATTGTTGATGACGGTATTGTGATTGGCGCCGACACGGTGGTTGTCTGCGGGCAGCGAGTGCTGGGCAAGCCGCTAGACGAAGATGATGCCGTGAATATGCTCAAACTGCTACAGGGCACTGACCATGAGGTCTGCACAGGAATAGCCCTGGTTGATGCGGGGAGCGGAGCCTGTCTGGTCGGCCATGAGAAGACCCGGGTCTTTTTTAGAACTGCTGACGAAGAAGAGATCAGGCGCTACGTAGCCACCGGAGAGCCTGATGATAAGGCTGGAGCTTACGCGGTGCAGGGTTTGGCCGCGGTTTTTATCAGCAGGCTGGAGGGCTGCTACACGAATGTAGTCGGCCTGCCGGTGGCCAGGCTTACAGAAATGCTCAAAACTTTTGGGTATAATGTATTATAGCCGTTAAGGCGAGGGAGCAAGTTATTTGGATTCTCAAAATTACCGGCCTACCATGAAGGAGCTTCCCGAGGATATCCGGCCGAGGGAAAGGCTTTTAAAAGAGGGCGCCGGTGTCCTTTCGGAAATCGAGTTGCTGGCCATTCTTCTGGGGACGGGGTCCAGGGAGGCTACCGCACTGGAACTGGCTTCACAGATAATGGCCCGGTTTAACAGCCTGCGTCTGCTTTTGGACGCGACAGTGGAAGAGCTTAGTCAAGTCAAGGGAGTGGGGCCGGCCAAGGCCAGTCAGGTGAAAGCAGCGCTGGAACTGGCCAGGAGAGTTGCACAGTACAGTGACCTGCCCCGTCCTGTGATCAAATCGCCAGAGGATGCAGCCTGCCTTCTGATGGAGGAAATGCGGCATTTTGACCGCGAGCACTTCAGAGCGTTACTATTAAATACAAAAAACCAGGTTATCGGGACTGATAATGTATCGGTGGGTACACTGAACTCGTCGGCGGTCCACCCAAGGGAGCTGTTTCGCAATGCCATAAAAAGGAGCGCTGCATCGGTTATCCTTGTGCATAACCACCCCAGCGGGGATCCTACTCCAAGCAAGGAGGACCTGGATATCACCAAAAGGCTTAAAGATGTCGGTAATATTATCGGCATTGAAGTCCTAGATCACATAATCATTGGAGATAATAAGTTCACGAGCTTTAAGTCCAAGGGACTGATTCTTTAGTATTAATTAAGAAGAGAGGGGCCGGAATATGCGCGTCGGTCTGTTTTCAAAAGATATGGGGATGGATCTGGGCACAGCCAATTCCCTGGTTTATGTAAAAGGAAAGGGCATCGTCATCAGGGAGCCATCCGTTGTGGCGATACAGAAGGATACAGGCCATGTCCTGGCAGTTGGAGAAGAGGCCAAAAGGATGATCGGCCGCACGCCTGGAAATATAGTGGCAATAAGGCCCTTGAAAGACGGAGTTATTGCTGATTTCGACGTAACCCAGAGCATGATCAAATATTTTATCAGTAAATCGCTGCGCGGTCGCACATTCCTGGTTCGGCCGAGGGTGGTTGTAGGTGTTCCGTCAGGTGTCACAGCTGTGGAGGAGAGGGCTGTACGTGAGGCAGCGCTCCAGGCAGGCGCCAGGGAAGCGTACCTGATTGAAGAGCCTATGGCGGCAGCAATCGGCTCAGGCCTGCCAGTACACGAGCCCACCGGCAACATGATTGTTGACATCGGCGGAGGCACCACCGAGGTTGCTGTGATATCCCTAGGCGGTATTGTTACCAGCAGGTCCATACGTATTGCCAGCGATGAGATGGATGAGGCTGTAATCAATCACGTCAAGCGCGCCTATAATTTAATGATCGGTGAGCGTACGGCGGAGCAGATAAAAATACAGATAGGCACAGCATATCCATTGGACACAATAGAGTATGACGAGGTGCGGGGGCGGGATTTGGTTACCGGGCTGCCTAAAACAGTTCAGATTACTTCAGCTGAAATATACAAGGCTCTATCAGAACCTATAACCAGTATTATTGAAGCAATTAAGGCTACCCTGGAGAACACCCCTCCAGAGCTGGCGGCAGATATTATGGACCGGGGTATTGTCATGGCAGGTGGAGGGTCCTTGCTGCGCGGTCTGGATCGCCTGGTGAGTGAGGAGACAGGTATGCCCGTGCACCTTGCAGACGAACCCCTTCTGGCTGTAGCGTACGGCGCCGGGCGGGTGTTGGAAAATATCGATGTCCTGCGCAAAGTGCTGATCCAACCGAAGAGACTGGCGTAGCTAATTTGAGTCAGTTTAGCCGGGTTAATAATTTGGTTTCCGACCAGGTTAAGCAATCAATAAACGTGTTGTCAAAGGGAGTGGAATGGGTGCGTTGGGTAACTGCCAAAAGGATCTTTTTCTTTGCTGTTCTGATTGCGGTCACCCTGTGGGCTATGCGCACTACTGTTCCGGAAAAGGCCAGGATGGCGCCACTGGAGTATAAATTCAGGGATGCCCTTTCGCCAGTGCAGTCAGGGCTGACATGGGTCGGCAAAAAGGTGAGCTACTGGATATCTTTTCCCGTGTCAATGGTCGGGGCGGCTGAACGTAACCGGGCGCTGGAAGAAGAGATGGCCCAGTTAAAGAGTCAGGTTATTCAGTTGACTGAATATAAGCTGGAGAACCAGAGACTGTCGGAATTGCTTGGTTATAAGCAGGTAATGTCTCAGGATTATAACTTACTGGCTGCATCGGTTGTGAGCAGGGATTCAGTCAGTTGGTTTGGTACTGTTACTTTGAACAGGGGCTCCAGGGACGGTGTTAAAGAGAATATGACCGTGCTTAACCCTGAGGGGCTGGTAGGGCGTGTAGTAACTGCCTCATTTACTACATGCGAGGTGCTTTTGCTTACCGACCCGCGCAGCGGGGTAGGCTGTTTGATCCAGGAGACACGAATTCCCGGGATAGTTGAAGGGACCATGGGCAGTTCCGGGATGGCCAAAATGATTCATATTCCCAATAACATTCCAGTGGAGAAGGATCAGGTTGTGGTTACATCAGGTTTGGGCAGTATTTTCCCCAAGGGCATACCCGTAGGGACCATAGTCAGCACCAAAAATGAATCTTCAGGCCTCTTTGTAAGTGCAGATATTCGACTTTATGCAGATCTCAGCAAGTTGGAAGAAGTCCTGATCGTGACCAGCGTGAATCCCGCCGCTTTGACCGGGCCTGGAGGTGAAAGTTAATGCAGTATACCATGTTTCTGCTCATAATGGGTGTAGCTTTGATTTTGCAAACCACTGTATTGGATACCGTATCAGTGGGCGGGATTAAGCCCGACCTCGTGATGCTTGTGGTCGTTCTAAATGGCTTCCTCCTGGGTACCAGAGAGGGGGCTTTTTTGGGTTTCTTCGGGGGGATCCTTGAGGATTTGTTGTGCGGACACTACATCGGTCTGAATGCGCTGTCTAAAATGGCCGCCGGCTACCTGGCCGGGGCCGCCGGTCTACGCCTTTACAAAGAAAATATTACTGTAGCTACTGGAGTGACTTTTCTTTCCACCCTTGGAGGAATGGTAGTTAGCTATATGTTGCTCCTTTATTTGAATATACATGTTTCACCTTTATCTGCTTTGTTCAGGGTGTCAATACCAACAGCCGTATATAATGCATTGTTGACCCCACTTGTATTCGGACGTATCTTCCGTTATATCCAAATACGCAGCAGGGAAATGTAGCTTTGAAAAACTCGCACAGTTGGAGATTAGAAGGCCGTTCTCAGAACAGCGGCGGGCAGAGCAGGTACGGGGGAGGGTTGGGAACGTAATGGAAAAAAGCAATATTGAAAACAAGATGAAAGTTCTTTTAATTATAGTATCAGCTATCTTTTGCGTACTCGTGTTCAGGCTTGTCTACATGCAGCTTATTCAAAACGACAAGTATTCTACCCTGGCCAGTGAAAACCGGATGCGCCTGATCACAATTACCGCTCCACGCGGTGAAGTTTTTGATCGAAATGGGATCAAACTGGTTGGGAATCAGCCGGTTTATACTGTTTCACTTGCCAACCTGGGGCTCGTTGATACCGATGATGTGATTAAAAGACTGGCAGAAATTCTTGGTTCAGATCCTAAGGATATACAAGAAAAGATAAATCAGCAAAAACGATTGTATGAGCCTGTGAAGGTGGCGACCATGGTTTCTCCAGAGATTGTCACCCGCATTGAGGAGCAGCGCCTTGAGCTACCTGGTGTTGTTATAGATATTGAGCCGCTGCGGGAATATCCGAACGGTCAGCTTCTGGCCCACGTTATGGGCTACGTGCGGCAGATCAATGAAAATCAGCTGGCGGAAAACAAAGATAAAGGCTATAAAATGGGGGACTCTTTTGGGCAGGCAGGCCTGGAATATACTTACGAGTCTTACCTGCGGGGCAGTGATGGCGGAAGGCAGGTCGAGGTGGACTCTAAAGCCAGGCCGGTGCGTGACCTTGGGGTAAAAGATCCGGTGCCGGGAAACAACTTGATTCTGACCATTGACCACCGGGTGCAGCAGGCTGCGGAAGAAGCCTTGGCCAGGTCGTCAAATGAAGCGTTGAAACTAGGACATAAGGAGGCCATGGCCGGCGCTGCTGTTGCGCTGGACGTGCGTACCGGCGCGGTGCTGGCAATGGCCAGTTACCCGACTTATGACCCGGTTAAGCTTTCCAGTGTATTGTCGCAGCAAGATTTTGACGAAATTTTTAACTCTCCCTGGAAACCTATGCTGAACCGCGCCCTGCTGGCATATGCGCCGGGGTCTACTTTTAAGATGATCGTGGCGATGGCCGGCCTCGAGTCCGGTATAATTAGCCCTGAAGATGCCATCAGTTGTTACGGCACCTTTTTTCTGGGCAGGACTTTCAATGACTGGAAAGCGGGCGGGCATGGCCGGACAGATATGATCAGGGCCCTCAAGGTATCCTGTGACATCTATTTTTACCAGCTTGGTTTCAGACTTGGAATTGATGAAATTGCTCGTGTGGCGCGGGAGTTCGGGCTGGGTGAAAAAACAGGCATAGAAATCCCGGGCGAGGAAAGCGGGGTAGTGCCCGGTCCGGTTTCCAAAATCGAACAGAGGTTGTATTATCTCAGTGCTAACCAAAGAAGTAAAGTCAAAGAGATTGAACAGAAATATGATGACCTCCTGGCCAAAACAAATGACGATACCGAAAGAAGGACATTACAGAGGAAGCGGTCAGCCGAGCTCAGGGCAGTTGAATGGGAATTGGACTGGCATGATTATGACACCATAATCAGCTCCATCGGGCAGGGTGATAATCGTTACACCCCGCTTGAACTGGCTAATTATATAGCTGCCATAGCAAATGGCGGGATACGGTATAAGCCCTTTTTGGTAAGTAAAGTTGTGGATCCCGGCGGCAAAGTTATAAAAGAAAACAATCCTATTGTTTTAGGGCAGGCCAATGTGTCGCCAAGGACCCTGGCTATTGCGAGGCAGGGAATGCTGGAGGTGACAACGCCGCCAGACGGTACCGCGTACGGTTTTTTTAATGGGTTTCCACAAGTAGCGGCAAAAACTGGAACAGCTGAGGTTTTAGGGCACGATTCACATGGCTTGTTCGTAGCCTTTGCGCCTTACGAAAATCCGGAAATAGCTGTTGCGGTGGTAATGGAATTTGCCGCACATGGCAGCACGGCGGCGGGACCAGTAGCCGAGGCTATGCTGGCTGCTTATTTAGGCTTACCCATACCGGGTCAAACATATATCAAAACTGAATGATAAAATTAGTATAATTCATGTCTAAATTGATAGAAAAAAGGGGTACGTTTTGCCTCTTTTTTTGTTTCTTATTAGCAGGATTTGGTTATCCACCGTAGAATTAATTTGGTAGTTGAATACAGGAGGAGATAGCTTTGGCTCGTTCTAATGGGGGTATCCAGGACGATATCCTTCCAGGGTTAGGTCAGGGAATCCCGCCGGACCAGGAAGACCTGATAGATGAGAATACGATTCTAGTTCAGAGAACCCTGCGTTCCGGTCAGAGCATACGTTATAATGGAAACGTAGTGGTTCTAGGCGATGTCAACCCAGGAGCCGAGGTATCGGCATCCGGCAACGTGATAGTTATGGGATCTCTGAGAGGTATGGTGCACGCTGGGGCAAGCGGGGATGAAAGCGCTGTGGTTCTGGCCTTCCGGCTGCGGCCCATCCAGCTCAGGATCTCTAATCATATCACCCGCCCTCCAGATGATGAATCAATGGATATAGGCCATCCTGAGATGGCGCGAATTAAGGATGGAGTTGTTACGATCGAAGCCTTCCAGACCGGGGGAGAACGCCAGGTAAAGGTAACTTAGCAGGTTAATTTGGCGGGTTGTGTTTTTTGGACAGGTTTACCTGATTAATGGGTATATTAACCTGGCGTCCGGGTCTTAACGACTATATTAGAGGAGGAACTTAAAAAGAATGGGTGAAGTATTCGTAGTGACTTCCGGTAAAGGAGGGGTTGGGAAAACTACTACCACCGCCAATATCGGCGCAGGCCTGGCAGCTATGGGCTATAAAGTAGTTTTGGTAGACGCGGACATTGGGCTCAGGAACCTTGATGTTGTTCTTGGTCTGGAAAACAGGATTGTATATGACCTGGTTGATGTAACTGCCGGCAACTGCCGCCTGAGGCAGGCCTTGATTAAGGATAAGAAATTGGAAGGCCTGCACTTGCTGCCTGCCGCCCAGACTAAAGATAAAACCGCGGTCAACCCTCAGCAGATGCGTGATTTATGTGAAGAGTTAAAAAAGGAGTTTGATTATGTAGTTATTGATTGCCCTGCCGGGATCGAACAGGGTTTTCGCAATGCTATTGCAGGAGCGGAAAAAGCCATAGTTATCACGAACCCGGAGGTTTCTGCCGTGCGTGATGCGGACCGGATTATCGGCCTTTTGGAGGCCGCGGAACTACGGGATCCGAAACTGATTATTAACCGGATCCGGCCCAAAATGGTCAGACAGGGAGATATGATGAGTATCGATGACATCATAGACATCCTGGCTATCGATCTCCTGGGAGTGATACCGGAGGACGAGCTGATAGTAGTCACCACCAACCGGGGTGAAGCTGTTGTTATGGATCAGAGTTCACGCTCGGGACAGGCTTACAGGAATATAAGCCGCCGTATTCAGGGTGAAGATGTGCCAATAATGAATCTGGAAGAAGATGGTGGTTTTTTCAATAAAATACGCAAAATGATCGGTCTGAAATAGCCGGAGAGGGGGAAACGCATTGCTTGAGTTTATAACCAGGCTTTTCGGAAGGGAAGGCGGGAGTAAAAACGTTGCTAAAGAAAGACTGAGACTTGTCCTGGTGCATGATAGGGCCAGTATATCGCCGCAGTTGCTTGAAACCCTGAAGGCCGAACTGATTAAGGTTATATCCAACTATATGGAGATTGATGAAAGTGCTCTGGAAGTTAATCTCGACTCTCAGGGCAGCACGGTGGCGCTGGTGGCAAACATACCGGTCAAAGGAATGAAACGGGCCGCCGGCGTCTGAGCTAAACTTCCGCGGAAGCAAGAGGGATGGTTCTCATGCTTCCGCTTCTATACTACTTTTATAAACTGGATTTTATCTCCAGCCCTGATTTGGTCAACCACGTACATGCCCTGAACGACCTCACCGAACACGGCATATTTGCCATCTAGAGCGGGCATATCCTTTTTTAATACATAAAACTGTGACCCGGCAGAGTCCGGGTTTTTATCCCTTGCCATCGCGACCGCCCCTCGGATATTTGTGAGATCAGAACTCGTTTCAAGTGGTATCGACCACCCTGGTCCACCTGTTCCGTCTCCCCGCGGATCGCCGCCCTGTACAACCCAGTCCTCGACGCGGTGAAATTTCAGGTTGTCGTAAAAGTTTGAGTTAACCAGTCTTATAAAGTTCTTAACGGTAACCGGCATTTTACCAGGGTGCAATCTGATAAAAATGCCGCCGCTAGTGGTTTGCAATAAGACCTTTTCGGGCAGGCCAAATCCATTGTTTGCCCTGTAGAATGGAATAGCCAGGATCATGATGATAAAAACCACAACGATTATTAATAACACCCATATCAATGCTGTCGCACCCCGTTTTTTGGATTATTTAATGTGTTTCCTTTTTATTTCTTCTATTAAAATAATAAGTCACTTGTAATTTATTTAATACCCGACTTAAGGATATAAAAAAGTACCTGGATAGGTTAATAAAAACAAGACTATTGAGGGATTTCAATTTCATACAAAGTATGTTAACATTTAGAGTTGTGATAACATAAGGCCTTCCGGACTTCGGAAGGCCTTATGTTATCAGGATAATTAAAAAAATTATCCAGCTGCGTTACTTAAATTTCAGACTGCTGAATACAGCATTAGCATCGATCTCCAGTGATTTGACGCCGGACGCTGCTGCTTTTGTGCTGTACACATGACTTCCAAAGCTGATGTTAGTATTATCAGGTGTTGAGGCGTTTGCAAACGCAGAATTAATTTTTACAACTGCCGGGGTTTTAGGATTCAGCCTGATGGTTCCGGATGAGAAGATGACGTTTATTTTTATCCTTCCAGGATCTTCTCCAGGTGCAATGTCAGTAAAATCCAATTCACCGTTACTGAAAATAAGGTTGTACTCGTCGTTAGCGGACCTGTTGATTTTAATGATTCCACTGCTAAAGACCATATTATTGTCATTTCTTGTGCTAAATCCTGTAAAACCTCCGAATATTATTGAAAAACCTATGTACAGAAAAAATAACCCGAACAGGATCCTTAATAACGGAATATGAATATTAAATACATGTCGTACAATCAACAAAACCCCTACTAATATTAATAATATACCAAAGAAATACTCACTATAC
>DFAP01000133.1 GCA_002365855.1 Pelotomaculum sp. UBA3103
ATGTGCGAAAGTTGAGTTATTATATTTTAGTATTATGACAAATTCTGAGGTGTAAGAGTATGAATAAGGTTGACCACAACAGGTTAGTTGTCAATTTAAGAGACTCCCTTACGATCATCAAAGGAAATGCCCAACTAGCAAGGCGGAGCGCCCAAAATGGGTTGACAGGTATTTCGAAATTATCATCACTGAAATAGATAGAATTGAAGACATGCTCCAAAACATGAACAAAAACTGTGGCACTGAATGCTACAGTGAACCGGTATCTACAGGACACCCTTATTAATATCGCTAGGATTGTCAGGATGCCCTGAGAGGCTATGAGGTTTTCAGGTGGGCTAAATACCATGACCCAAGGATTTACCAGGCTCTATGAGGCTGCTATGAAGGGAGTAAAATTGACCTGTCGCTCTTAACGACAGGTTTCTATTATTATTATCAAAATTTGCTTTAAGGTTTAAATTAACCAGGGTAGACTTTATGAAAAAGAAAGTCTTTCTATAACATGAAAGTGCCGGACACCAGTTGGGCGCCAAAAAGCCCTCCGGACACCAAAGCGCTTCCGGAGGGCTTGATTTCACTGGTGGGCGGGATTGGTATCGAACCAACGACCTTCTGCGTGTCAAGCAGACGTTCTCCCACTGAACTACCCGCCCAGTACATAATATTATCAATGAAATCATCATAAAAGTCAAGCTTCATTACCTGAACGCTTTATCCCACAGCTGCCTGTGCCAGCCAGCTCTGCCCACATCTTCTCCCGCTATGAGATTCACCCGGCCGACTTCCTGCCCATGCAGGATATAAACCGCCTCACCAAGTTTCTGTCCTTTTTTGACCGGGGCAGACTTTGACTCCGGAACCTGAATCACCCTTTCCAGCTTAGGCAAGTCGTCAGGATCCATCCGTACTTCCAGCTCATTTTCAGCTACAGCTATCGCTGTCGTGTTAACGCCCCCGGTAACTTTTAGGCTGAAAACAGTTTCGTTGGCGCTAACAATGGAAACCGGACGTACCACCTCAAAACCGTAATTGAACATCCTGATGCAATCCTGGTAGCGGTCGTCGCTGTGCAGAGCTACGGCAATCAAACGCCTCTCGTCTCTGGTTGCCGATGCCACCAGGCAGTTACCCGCATAGGAGGTTGTGCCTGTTTTCACGCCATCGATACCCTCATAGTCACTGAAGAGCAGGCGGTTGCTGTTTTTTAGCTTTTTCTCCCTGTCGGGTGGCTCAACCCAATACACAGTTGTCTCGCCAGTTTGCACCAGCTCATTAAATCTGGGGTGTCCGAGCGCATACCTGGCAAGTACCGCCAAGTCATAAGCGGTGGTGTAATGATTAGGGTCATGATACCCATTGGTATTAACATACCTTGTCCCCAACAACCCTAGAGCCGCCGCTTTAGCGTTCATCATCCTGACGAAGTTCTGGTGGTTTCCACCAACATGCTCGGCTATGGCTACTGTCGAATCGTTAGCGGAACACACCAGCGCTGCTTTAAGCAGTTCACCCAAGGTTATCTTTTCTCCCTTTCTCAGGTCAATGACCGAGCCCGTAGACACGGCAGCCGCCCTGCCGGATACCGTTGCCACATCGTCAAGCTTCCCGTATTCCAGGGCCACAACCGCTGTCATGATCTTGGTCAGGCTGGCGGGATCAGCTCTCCTGGTGTGGTTTTTGGCAAAAACGATCTGGCCGGTGCCCACGTCCAGCAGCAGGGCATTATCAGCGGTAACCCTGGGTGCAGCGGCTATTGCTGATACAGGCACAACCAGTGTCAAGATCAGCCCCAGCAGAACAATAATTTTTAATCTTAATAAATTCATCTTTCCACCTCAATCTAAGGATATTATTGGACAACTGTAATATTTTGCTAAGCAAGGTCATATTACTCAGATAAAACTTTACTAAAACGGGGTGATAGTATTGAGATTTTACCACTTTAACTTCAGCCGGATGAAAAAGAATTTGTTGATCTCATTTTCATTTGTGCTCGTTGCAGTATTATTAACGGGAGCGCTATTAAGACCTGACGGTATTCTGCCCGTTCAGTCCAATGTCTCCGCTGTCTACAAAATCAAAACCAATACCAAGGTGGCGGCCCTGACCTTTGATGTAGTCTGGGGCAACAGAGTTCCAGGGCCGGTTTTGGACTTGCTTAAAAAGCATAATGTAAAAGCGACCTTTTTTGTGTCCGAATCCTGGGCCAGACAGTACCCGGAACTTGCACGGCGGATTACCACAGAAGGTCACGAGATAGGCAGCAATATTGAAAACCGGGTCAGATTGAGCACAGAGGCAAAACCGCCTGTTAAAGATGAACTTGTTAAAAGCAGTGAAGCCATCAAGGATGTCACAGGCGCCTCAATCACACTGTTCAGAGCACCTTACGGGGATTGGAACGATGAGTTCCTTGCAGCGGCAGCCGAATCTGGCTTTAAAGTCATACGCTGGAGCGTCGATTCCCTGGATATTCAGACACCGGGGAAAAATAATATAGTAGATAATGTGGTTAAGCAGGTGCACCCCGGGGCCATCATCTTAATGAATGCCTCTGATACCGCTGCCCAAACCCCCGAGGCGCTGCAAATCATTTTAGAAGAACTTAAAGGACAGGGATACGAACTGGTAACCATTTCTTCTTTAATGAAAATGGGACCCAGTGTGATTGATTAATAACCACCTTTTGAAACCAACCACGCGACGTTTACGGGCAAGTCAAAGGAGCCTCCGTTAACATCAGGGCTCCTTTATTTCTTCCTGGCTTATTATTTTCTAAAAGATCAGGTATTATTATAAAACTGATTTTTAATGTTTTCCTGGGCAACCTACTAACAAAGCTAATAATCTCTAATAGATGCACGTACCAAGCTTTCTGAACATATATGTCCTCCATATGTAGAGGATTTTTTCTGCCTGCTGTCGAAAGTCGTGGTGTTGAGACAGCGGAAGGAGGTGTGAGCGTTGGAATTCAATTTCAGAGAAGCTTTTGGCCGAATAGGCATGAGTGTTGTCACGGAGACCAATAGTAAGATTAACGAGATTATAAATAGCGACGATGAGATAGAGCAGTCGAGAAAAACCAACCTGATCCTTAATGAGATGATCAACGATAATGTCCGTATAACTTTAGGAGTATTGGAAGAGTATCACGAAGCTCTGATGAAATATTTAAGCGAGAAGAAATAAATTTGCTCAATACCATGCCTCCATGGGAAAAACTTAACTTAAAAAAGTATTTTAGTAGGAATAGGTGGAAAACTCTGCCATCAAGGGTCACCATTGTCAGGGGGAAGGTGTCGACCATCAAAATATCGATGGATAACTATAAAGAGCTTATCTGCAGCCTGGAAGAGTCTGTATATCCTGGACGGTTAGAAAGACTCACACAAGCTGCTCACAGCCACTACAAAACACTCGTTGAAATGGGATTGGACCAGGAGCAGTTAACCCCCGCGCTGGTTGCCAGCATGGCCGGGGAGGCGTTCAGAGAGGCAGTAGCGCTGACTTTAGCAGTAATTGCTGTATGCGACGAAGGGCCCGAAAGGCCGTTGAATCCCCGGGATGTAATCAAGCGCATTAAATAGTAATAGTTTTTGTGTATGCAGATTATTGAAAAAAGCCTTCCGGTCAAACCGGAAGGCTTTTCAGCTTCTAAAAGCCCGTTTCTCTCTTTCATCAAGAGGTTCGTTTTGTGAACGCAATTCTAAATGCATAGTACAAAAGCAGCGCATTGAGCGGCAACGCCAGCCAGTATTTGACCTTTAGCGGTATCCAGGGTATCCAGGGGATGGTAAATACTATTATGGCAAAAAGGATCCCCAGCAAGGCCGCACGGATCAACTTGGATTCATATTTATTATTACTGTTCATTTTATCACCCGAAATTAGTAATTCTATGCCGCGCGTTAAATTCCTGCAAAGGAGATGCCACTCTAACAAGTTTACTTTATATGTCCACATAGACTTCCGGCAGCACCTTCTCCCTGGGTGTCAATATCAACGTCTGCTGGACATCTTGTCAACAAGACCTTGTTCTGGACCAGTTCAAGGTTTAATGCTATTTACTGGCAAACTATCCACTTAAAATCTCATGATAACCTCCTGATGACGGAAATACTAAGCATATGAAGATGAAAAGTATTGTGTTGTTTGCTGCTATTGCGGCAACTGCGATAATATTAATATTCTCTCCTTCAATAGTTCCTCATGGTAAAAATATTTTCAATAAACCAGTCTTTGAGGATAATGAATATGTAATTTTCCATGAACAGAACCGGTTTATTGTTCACAAGAAAGGCAATATGGATAGTTTTGTGGAAATTACCACCCCTGATAACAGTCAAATTGAAAAAGTAATAAAGTTAGAAAATAAGCCGGCATTGGAACCTCCTTTGCACGGCGTGCCAATTACTGAAGGGATTATAGTTAAAGCTACCAGTAAAAATCATATTATAAGAACATCCCCTGAAATAGAACTCCTGGCATCGTTTCCAGCCCCTGGAACATATGATGATAAAATAATAGTTGATAAAGATATAAACACGCTTTATTTATTCAAAAAAGGAGAACTGTACAAAAACTATCCAATTGCTACCGGAAAAGACCCTTCTTTCACACCTGAGGGCGTTTTTATCATAAAAAACAAGCTTGACGATGAAGATTTAGATGAAAAGCTGGGTACAGGGTGGTTGGGTCTTGGCGTCCCCTACGAAAAAGACAATAGGGCCGAAACAGATGACAGGGCCCCCAGGGGTACGAAATATGGGATTCACGGAACAAATGAACCCCATTCGATAGGAAAACATGCGTCAGGTGGATGTATCCGGATGGCCAATGACGATATCAGAGAGCTGCACTCGCTTGTTAAATTAGGCACAAAAGTGGAAATACGGCAATAAAATCTAGCATTGAGCTTTCATCCTCTACTTTATTAACACTCACCAACAGGCAGGCGCCACTCACGAAATGGCTTCTATACCCCGGGAATCACCTGAACCGGCCTGGATAACTGCAGCTTCATCAGCTAAACAAGTATTTTGTCCCAAGGCCAAAAAAGGCATTGGGGCTTTAATTTAGGCAGCCGGGACTTCACCCTGGTGAAAAGCTACATTAAATTCCTCCTGGGTCGGCAATATGGAACTATGCGGCCCTTCGTACAGTCCCACGAGGTTTATCGTGGGTAAATACACACGGTCCTTCTTTGTCAGATTTAGAGGGCCGGAAAAGGACGAACGGATTTTTACATAGACTCTAACCAGCGTATTTTTATTTTGAGGAAATTTGAAACTTCATAAGCTAGCAGTAGCTAATCCATATCCATAAACATGGTTCGTAGCTTAGCAATACAAAATAATTTTTCCCAGGTTGGAAAAGATAAGGATAATATTTCCCTAATAGAGGTGTGAATATGGAGAAGAAACAGCCTGTATCATACAGAAATCAACGCCGACCCAAAGGCTATGTCGATACTTTAACTATAAACTTTTTCCATATGAGAAACCCCTGGGTAACTGCCTGGTGGTCTGCCGCTTTTCCGGGATACGGACACATAATCATGGGCAGTTACATTAAGGGGTTTTTATTAAATTTCTGGGAGTTATTCATAAACATAAAAGCTAATCTAAATGTCGCAATAATGTATTCACTGACAGGAAGATTCGAACAGGCAAAGGAAAATATAAATTTAGATTGGTTCCTTCTTTACGTAGCCGTGTATATTATTTCTATTTGGACAGCTTACAATTTGACGGTCGATATAAACAAACTATCAATTTTGGCTGACAGGGAAGATTCATTATATGTCCAGTTAAAGTCAGTTCGATGGATATTTGTTACCTGGACAAGAGAAGCCCTTGGGTAGCAGCTATATTTTCATCACTTGCTCCAGGGACAGGCCATTTATATACTCACAGAATACCCACAAGCTTTTTTTTGCTAGTGAAATTCATACTGGTTATCTATTTTTCCCATTTACTTCCTGCCATACACTATACAGCGGTGGGAGCATTTGAGCAGGCCACAGTTGCTATTGACCCTCAATGGTTTCTTTTTTTACCGTCACTATTGGGTTTTGCTATTTAC
>DFAP01000025.1 GCA_002365855.1 Pelotomaculum sp. UBA3103
AAGGATTCTGCAAAATTACAGGTTAATAAGAAGAAGTTCTCAAACCAAGGTATTCATTAGAAAAAAAATGGTTACTTGCAGATAATTTCGCAGCAACGGTTTGCCTTGCGAAAAAGCCTGGGGACATCAGTGCTGATGGTCATTTCTGCCACGTGCCCTGCATATGAACTCTTATAAGCTTTTACTAGGAGGGATGCTCATGTTCTCTATCGCGGATAAAATCGTTTTAGGTATGGCCGGGGTCAGGTTCCTCTCTGCCAATATTGAATTTACCGCTGCGATGCTCATGCTTAAGTACGGCAGTGTTGAGACTGCGTTTAAAATTAATGCTGTACTGGCATTAATTGGTCCTACTGCGCTGCTTACCGTGACCAGCCTGGGTCTGCTCGGACTCTCGGGTAAGGTCTCCCTGATGGGAATGTCAGTGATAATAACGGGAGTCGCACTGATTTTTATAGGAATTAACAAACTATGAGTACAAATTAAGGAAAAGTTTCTGCAGCCTGCAGGAGCTTTTCATTTTTGTGGAGAATAAAAAAAGTGCCAAAGTTCTGGCATTTTAGAGAAATTTTGATTAATTAACGAAGATATTGACCTAACCCTCAAAAACTGCATTTACTCGACTTTAATTAAAGGGGGATCCCTGAATGGCACCGGAAAAATACGAGCCCGTAGAAATGAACACATATAAACATATGACCGGGATTTGGGTAAAAAACGGTACAATTCATGTCAAAAGCACGTCTAGTGAGGGTAAAGTCCTTGCTATAACTCCCTGTGATGGTGTGGAACTCGTAGTTAACGGGGCAATTGTTTCTAAAAAAACTGATGTAACAGAAAAAGACGACATAGTTTTAACCCCTTTAAGCATGGATGAGCCGGGCTCATACCAGATTATTACAGATTCCGATAGAATGTCGGTAAATTTGGAATTAAGGGCGGGTAAAAATACCCGCTATCTTGTGGAAGACCTGGAGGCTGAAAACAACCTGGTTTTAAAAGCGGAAAGGCGTATTGAAAAGACCTGCCCTTTTACGCTGGATGAAATACTTCAGGACCTGTCTAAAAGAAATATTACTTATGGTGTCAGGCATGGAGAAATACAGGCTATTCTCAGCAAGCCGGAAGACGGGATATACTTAATAGCTGAAGGGGAACCGCCTGGAGAAACAGTTAATGACAGGGTAGAATTTCGTTTTAACGCCAGCCAGGAAGAACAGAAGGTAGATTATGACAGAGAGAAGGTTAATTTCCGTGATATGGTAGAGATTCCCTCTGTTGAACCGGGTACGTTGCTGGCGGTTAAGTATCCCGGCATCCAGGGAAAACCCGGAAAGAATATTAACGGGGATACCATTAAACCTCCCATACCTCAGATTATTGAGCTAACCGGCGGCAATGGCGCCGAGTTGTCGCCTGATGGATATCAAGCTTACGCCAGGATAGGCGGGAGGCCTTTAGCCAGGCAGATCGGGAAGCGATGTATCGTTGATGTCGATCCCGTATTGCATAAAAAAGGTGATATTGATATTACTTCCGGGAACATCCGTTTTAAAGGTGATGTGGTTATACATGGAAATGTAAATGAAGGTATGACCATACAGGCAGCCGGAAAAATCAACATCCTGGGGATGATCTTTGAAGCTCGCATTGCAGCCCAGGGCGACATAACGGTTATGCAGAATATAACGGGCAGCAACCTTGTGGCAGGTGGCAATAACAGCTTTTTCAGGGCGTTTTATAAAATACTTGAGGCGCTGCAGTCTGACCTGTCATCTATCTCGGCTATGGTTTCTGACCTTGCCCGGCACAGTGAGAAACTGAAAGACGTTAAAGCCGGGCAGTTGATCCAGCTTATTATAGACAAGAAGTTTGCCAGGGTACCCGGTCTGATAAATGAAATGATCAGGCTTTCCGGCCAGAACACTTTTATTGTGCCCAGGGAGATGGTAGAACTGCTTGAAAAAGTGGAAAAGAAATTAAGTGGTTTGAATGTTCTAAAGATAGAGACCAGTGAAGAATTTTTGGAATTGCTCACTGAAATGAAAGAAGTTCTTATACTCTTGAACAATATGGCCGGGGATAAATCTAATATCACTTTTAGTTATTCAGTTAACAGTAGAATAGAGGCTTCAGGTGACGTTAAGGTAGAGGGACTTGGATGTATCAATACGGTCATAGGCGCAGGGGGAAATGTTGTAATTAAAGGAGTGTTCCGGGGCGGGGAGATTATTGCCGGCGGCGACATCATTCTGAATGAAGCGGGATCCGAGATGGGGGCAAGGACTCAGATCAGAGCCGGGAAAAATAGAAAGATCTTAATAAGGAAAGCCTACGAAGGTGTCCGGGTCCAGGTTGGTGACCGCATGGCGAATATTAACATGGTACAGCAAAACCTCAGAGCTGAGCTGGACGACGGAGGGGATCTGGTTGTTTTATCAGTATCCAAAAGCTAACTAGAGAGATTGTTTATAGATGTATATTTGACACGGTTTTGCTAATTTATGTAAGGCAAAGGCAATTAAACTTGCAATCTTCAGATGTGCCATGAAAATGTAAAAATATTGACACACTGCCCTTTTTACTATAGACTATTTAAGAACATAACACCTTGAAATCGGTTCCGTGAGACCGGTAAGGATTCATAGGTTAGGTTTATTTGGCTAACTATGCCTGCTTGCCGGTGGTATGCAGGCTTTTATTATTGGCGCAGCTTTCAAGGCGCGGTTGCCTTCTAATGAACTTTTGCGGAGGTTTTCATGGCAAAGCTAAAAGCGCAGCTCCTGGATCAAGAGGGCATCAGGCGGTCACTTACCAGGATTGCCCACGAAATCATTGAGCGCAACAAGGGTACCGATAACCTGGCCCTGGTGGGCATCCGCCGCAGGGGCGCACCCCTGGCGGAACGACTGGCCGGGCGGATCAGGGAGATCGAAGGACGGGCTGTGCCGGTGGGGATTTTGGATATAACCCTTTACCGGGACGACCTGACAACTCTTGCTCACCAGCCCCTGGTCCGCTCCACGGATGTCCCTTTTCCTGTCTCAGGAAGGACTGTGGTCCTGGTAGATGATGTCATCTACACCGGGCGCACTATCCGAGCGGCGCTGGGCGCCCTGATCGACCTGGGACGGCCACAGGTCATACAGCTTGCGGTCCTGATCGACAGGGGCCACCGCGAGCTTCCCATCAGGGCGGATTATGTGGGAAAAAACGTACCGACCTCCAGAAAGGAAGCTGTTTCGGTACGGCTTCAGGAAATAGACGGCGAAGAAAGAGTGGTAATAATGGAATTAGACTGATATCGGGTCCACCTTTAATTGCGGTCCTGTGAGGCCGGAAAGGGGAGCCGGCAAGTTCCCTTTCAGGCCTCAGCCCGTTTGAAAACCGGGCGGGGTCTTTATTTTTAAATACAGGGGTGAAAAAATGGGTCTCAGTGGCAAGGATCTTATCGGTCTGCGCGATATCACGGCTGAAGAAATAAAATTAATTCTGGATACAGCCGGGCCGATGAAAGAAATAATTGCAAGGAAGATAAAAAAAGTGCCGACCCTGAGGGGGCGTACAGTAATCACTGTTTTTTACGAGGCCAGCACCCGCACCAGGACGTCCTTTGAACTGGCGGCAAAATATCTAAGCGCTGACACAGTGGGCTTGGCGGCGGCAACCAGCAGTGTGAGCAAGGGGGAAAGCCTCAAGGATACAGCCCGGAACATTGCAGCTATGGGGGCTGACGTGGTAGTGCTGCGGCACCCCATGTCAGGCGCTGCTGAACTGCTGGCGCGGTCTCTAAATGTTTCAGTTATCAACGCGGGTGACGGCGCTCACGAGCACCCAACCCAGGCGCTTTTGGACATGTACACAGTAAGAGAAAAGAAGGGCCGCCTGGACGGGTTGAAAGTTGCGATTATTGGCGATATCCTCCACAGCAGGGTTGCCCGCTCAGATATATGGGGCTACACCATTATGGGGTCTGAGGTACGGCTGGCCGGGCCATCTACACTTATCCCTGCAGGCATAGAAAAACTGGGTGTAAGGGTATGCAGAACCGTGGAGGAAGCAATAGAAGGCGCTGATGTGGTCAATGTGCTCAGGATTCAAATGGAAAGGCAGCAGCAGGGCTTGTTCCCGGGCTTGCGGGAATACAGCAGGATGTTCGGAATAAGCCCGGAGAGGTTGAGTTTGGCTGCTCCGGGCGCCCTGGTCATGCATCCGGGTCCCATTAACCGGGGAGTTGAGATGTCGTCGGAAGTGGCTGACGGGCTTCAGTCGGTAATATGTGAACAGGTAACCAACGGGGTAGCGGTGCGAATGGCTCTGCTGTACCTCTTGATAGGGGGAAGCGAACAAAAATGAAGCTGCTGATAAAAGGTGGAACTGTTATTGACCCTGTAGCCGGCAAAATAAATAAAAAGGATATCCTAATAGTGGATGGCAGGATCTCGGGAAGCGGCCATAACCTGAGCCGCAGCGGCGCAGAGGTGTTGGATGCCAAGGGGAAGCTGGTGGTGCCAGGGTTGATTGATATGCACGTTCATCTCCGGGAGCCAGGTTTTGAGGCCAAGGAAACCATTTTTACCGGGACGCGGGCCGCAGCAAGGGGAGGCTTTACCAGCGTCGCCTGTATGCCGAACACCAACCCCGTTGCCGATAACGCAGCTGTTGTTTCATCAGTTATCAAAAGAGCTCATGAAACAGGAGTTGTTCGTGTATATCCAATCGGAGCTATTAGCCGAGGGAGTATAGGTGAAGAGCTTGCTGAAATAGGTGATATGAAGGAATCGGGAGCTGTCGCGTTTTCCGACGACGGCATGCCTGTAATGAGCTCCGGTTTAATGCGAAGGGCCATGCAGTATGCACGGATGCTGGGTGTTACGCTCATCAGCCACTGCGAGGACAAAAACCTTTCGTCCGGCGGCTCAATGCATGAAGGCCTTGTTTCCACCATCCTGGGCTTAAAAGGTATTCCGGCTTCCGCCGAAGAGGTCATGGTGTCACGCGACATCATTCTGGCCGAGGACACCGGTTGCCGGGTGCACATTGCCCATGTCAGCACCGCTGGTTCGGTCAGGCTGGTGCGTCAGGCCAAGTCCAGAGGGGTCGGGATAACGGCGGAGGTATCGCCCCATCATTTCACCCTGACTGACGAGGCCGTTATGGGCTATGGCGCTTGCACCAAGGTGAACCCGCCGCTGCGCTCGGATCGGGATTTGGAGGCGGTGAAGGAAGGGCTGGCGGACGGGACCATTGACGTAATTGCCACCGACCACGCGCCTCATACAGTAGAGGAAAAAGATGTGGAGTATGACCTTGCCCCTTTTGGTATTTCCGGCCTGGAAACGGCAGTGGGCCTGGTCTGGACCGAGTTGGTCGCTACAGGAGTGCTGACTCCTCTGCAGGCAATTACAAAGATGACCTTGAATCCGGCCAGGGTCCTGGGAATCCCCGGGGGTACTCTTGAGGCCGGGGCTGACGCGGATATTACGATTATCGATCCCGAGCTTTCCTGGGAGGTTGACCCGAAGCTGTTCGCCAGTAAAGGGCGGAACACGCCTTTTACCGGCCGCCTGTTAAAAGGCCTGCCCTGGGTGACAATAGTCGGCGGCAGGGTAGTAATGAAGGACTGTAAGGTTGATATTTAAAGAAAATAAAAGTTTATTTATTGTTTATGATCAAGCGGAGGTGTTTTATATGCTGGCAACGCTGGCCCTGGAAGACGGGACAGTATTTTCAGGTGAGTCTTTCGGCGCGACAGGGGAAAGGTGGGGGGAGGTTGTTTTCAACACAGGCATGACTGGTTACCAGGAGGTTCTGACAGACCCATCCTACTGCGGTCAGATTGTAGTTATGACTTACCCCCTGATCGGTAATTACGGCATCACAAAGGAGGACTTCGAGTCCAAAAGCGCATATGTCCGGGGGTTTGTGGTGCGTGAGGAGTGCAAGCAGCCCAGTAACTGGCGCCTGTCCGAGACCATCGACAGCTTTCTGAAGAAGGAAGATGTAATCGGCATGTCCGGCATCGACACGCGCGCTTTGACCAGGCGCCTCCGCAACTTCGGCGCCATGCGCGGTGTTATCAGCACAGGTGAGGTTGACGTGCGGGCACTGGTCGAGCGTGCTAAAAACTGCCCCCAGCTCAGCGGTCAGGAACTGGTGCCGGTTGTGGCTACCAGGGAGATCTACACCTGCCCGGGTGCTGGATACCGTGTGGTATTGATAGACTTCGGGGCCAAGCTTAACATCATCCGCTGCCTTCAGGAGAGGGAATGTGAAGTTGTGGTGGCGCCTCCAGACACGACATCAGAAATAATTATGGCCTTAAACCCGGACGGGATTGTGCTGTCAAATGGCCCCGGAGATCCCACGGATGTTCCGTATGCCATTAATACGCTGAGGGAACTGGTTGGTAAAAAGCCCATCCTGGGCATCTGCCTGGGGCACCAGGTTCTCGGCCTGGCCATGGGCGCCAGGACTTACAAAATGAAGTTCGGCCACCGTGGAGCCAACCACCCTGTGAAAGACCTGGCAACCGGGCGGGTATATATATCCTCACACAACCACGGCTTCTCCGTTGACGAGGACTCCATGAAAGGTTTAGATATTTATGTATCCCACCGCAATCTGAATGATGGCACAGTGGAGGGATTGAAGCACAAGTTTCTCCCTGTGTTTTCAGTGCAGTACCACCCCGAGGCCTCTCCGGGACCTATGGATTCCGAATATATCTTCGACCAGTTTTTAGAAATGATGGCCGGGGAGGGCAATTAACATGCCGCTTAGGAAAGATATAAAAAAAGTAATGGTCATTGGCTCCGGGCCCATTATTATCGGGCAGGCAGCCGAGTTTGATTATGCCGGCACCCAGGCCTGCCGCTCGTTGCGGGAAGAGGGCCTGGAGGTTGTCTTGATTAACTCAAACCCGGCTACCATCATGACGGACACCAATATGGCAGACCGGGTCTATATTGAACCCCTGACTCCGGATTTCTTAACCAGAGTGATCAGGCAGGAAAAGCCCGACGGACTTCTTCCCACCCTGGGTGGTCAGGTGGGCTTGAACCTCGCCCTGCAGTTGGCAGAATCCGGCGTGCTTGAGGAGGAAGGAGTAGAGCTGCTCGGCACTCCGCTGGAGGCTATCAAAAGGGCGGAAGACCGGGAATCTTTTAAGGATATGATGCAGTCAATTGGTGAGCCGATTCCTGAAAGTGTTATTGTTTCTACTTTAGAAGAAGCTGTGGCCTTTGCGCTTGAAATCGGCCTGCCGCTGATCGTTCGTCCTGCCTACACTCTTGGCGGCACCGGGGGCGGTATTGCTTACACCATGGAAGAGCTGCGCACTACCACTATCAAGGGCTTAAAGTACAGCATTATCGGTCAGGTCCTGATTGAGCAATGTGTGGTGGGATGGAAAGAGATCGAATATGAGGTGATGCGGGACAGCGCCAATAACTGCATTACCGTCTGTAATATGGAGAATATTGACCCAATGGGGATTCACACCGATGACAGCATTGTGGTGGCGCCTTCCCAGACTTTAAGCGACAGGGAATACCAGATGTTGAGGACCGCTTCCCTGAAGATAATCCGGGCCCTTGGCATCGAGGGCGGATGCAACGTTCAGTTCGCTTTGGACCCCGACAGCTACCAGTATTATGTTATTGAAGTCAACCCGAGGGTCTCCCGTTCTTCCGCTCTTGCCTCCAAAGCAACCGGCTATCCCATTGCCAAGGTGGCAGCTAAAATAGCCGTTGGTTTAAAGCTTGATGAGGTTAAAAACGCTGTTACGGGCAAGACTTACGCCTGCTTTGAACCATCCCTGGACTATATAGTGCTAAAGTACCCACGCTGGCCTTTTGATAAGTTTGCCCATGGTGACCGCGCCCTTGGCACACAGATGAAGGCCACCGGCGAAGTAATGGCCATCAACCGTACTTTTGAAGGAGCGCTGCTTAAAGCCGTACGTTCCCTGGAAATCGGCCTTGATTATTTAGCCCTGCCAGGGGTGGAAGAGTTGAACCAGAATGAACTTGAAAACAGGCTTGCCAGAGCGGACGACGAGCGGCTTTTTTTGGTAGCCGAAGCCCTGCGCCGCGAAATCACCTGTGAGCAGGTTAATGAAATTACTAAAATCGACTTGTTCTTCCTGGAAAAAATACGGCACATCGTTTTGTTTGAGGATGAATTACGGAAAGCCGTCAGGAACGGTGGGCTAAATCAGGATCTTATGAGGCGGGCTAAAAAAATAGGTTTTTCGGACTCTCACTTGGCCAGTCTGGCAGGATTAAGCGAGAAAGAAATTAGGTCCATGCGGAAGGAATACGGGATATATCCCACCTTTAAGATGGTCGATACCTGCGCGGCTGAATTCGAGGCTGAGACACCTTACTACTACTCCACGTATGACCAGGAAGATGAAGCCGAGGCCACTTCCCGGCGCAAGGTAATGGTTTTAGGCTCGGGACCCATTCGCATCGGGCAGGGGATCGAGTTTGACTACTGCTCAGTCCATTCGGTATGGGCCCTGCGGGAGGAAGGGTTCGAGGCAATCATTGTAAATAATAATCCTGAGACTGTAAGCACTGATTTTGACACGGCCGACAGGCTTTACTTTGAACCGCTTGTGATAGAAAACGTGCTGAATATCCTGGACCGGGAAAAGCCAGAGGGTGTTATTGTCCAGTTCGGCGGGCAGACCGCCATAAACCTGGCCAAACCGCTGGAACAGGCCGGGATTAAAATCCTCGGCACATCAGTAGAAGATATTGACCGGGCGGAAGACCGCGAGCGATTTGACCGCCTGCTGATTGAATTGGGTATTCCCAAGCCGCCCGGACGCACCGCTTTTTCAGTGGCAGAGGCTGCGGTAATCGCTTCCGAGATCGGCTTCCCGGTGCTGGTGCGGCCCTCGTATGTTTTAGGCGGCCGTGCCATGGAAATCGTATATAACAACGACGAGTTAATGGGATACATGGCCACGGCAGTGAAAGTCACGCCGGAGCACCCGGTGCTGGTGGATAAATATCTCATCGGCAAGGAACTTGAGGTTGACGCCATTTCGGACGGGTCTGACATCCTGATTCCCGGGATCATGGAGCATATTGAACGTGCGGGGGTGCATTCAGGAGACAGTACTGCTGTCTATCCACCACAATCCTTAAGCCAGGAGACAAAAGACCTGATCGTGGACTATACCACCAGGCTGGCGAGGGCGCTTAATGTCAAGGGAGTAATCAATATCCAATATGTCCTGCACAAGGACCAGGTTTATGTCCTGGAAGTCAATCCCCGCTCTAGCAGGACTGTACCCTATTTAAGCAAAATTACCGGCATCCCGATGATCAACATCGCCACCAGGATCATCATGGGTAAGACTTTAAAAGAGATGGGTTATAAGAGCGGTCTTTATCCTGAAAGCAATTTTGTTGGGGTGAAGGCGCCGGTATTTTCTTTCGCCAAGCTGCTTCAGGTTGATATCACCCTGGGGCCTGAAATGAAATCCACCGGTGAAGTTATGGGTGTGGACAAAGATTTTAAAGTAGCGCTATACAAGGCTCTGGTGGCGGCTGGAAATATGTTCACGAAAAAAGGGACTGTTCTGGCAACCATAGCTGACAGGGATAAACAAGAAGCCATCCCCATAATTAAAAAGCTGACGGAATTAGGTTATAAGCTCTGCGCCACTTCAGGCACAGCCGCTGCTCTAAAAGAGGCCGGGCTAGAAGTTGAAGTGGTGAAAAAGGTGCAGGAGGGCTCGCCGCATATTATAGACTTAATCCGGGCAAACAAAATTAACCTGGTTATAAACACCCTGACTAAAGGGAAGGCGCCGGAGCGTGACGGCTTTCAAATTCGCAGGGCGGCAGTGGAGTATAGCGTTCCCTGCCTGACCTCTCTGGATACAACCAGGGCGATTCTCGATGTGCTGTCTGAAAGCAGGGAGGAAGATAACCACAGGCTGGTGCCGCTGCAGGAGTACCTGGAACAGCAGTGAGCCAGGTGAGCTATTTAAAATCCAATTAAAACAACCGGGATGCGGAGGAGTAAAATGTATTTAACAGACTCTGAAGTTATAAACCAACAGATGATCTTGCCCGGGCTTTTCCTTCTAACCCTGCATGCCGCTGAGGTGGCCGGGGCGGCCAGGCCGGGGCAGTTTCTTCACCTGCGCTGCGGGAAAACCCTTGACCCGCTTTTAAGGCGTCCCATCAGCATCCATTTTACCGACCGTGAAAAAGGAGAAGTTTCTCTTTTATACCGGATAGCCGGTAAAGGTACATCCCTCTTATCTCAAAAAAAGAGGGCAGACAAAGTCAGCCTGCTGGGGCCGCTAGGCAACGGTTTTAAAATGACGGATGGAAATGAGAGCATATCCGTCGTGGCAGGAGGTATCGGCTTGGCCCCGCTCTATTTCCTCCTGTGTGAATTAAGTCTGACGAACCGCCGCGCCGCTGTTTTTTTGGGGTCAGCTTCCATTGAGCAGCTGATTCTGGTTAAAGAGATCAAAGCGCTGGGCCATCAAGTTTACCCGTGCACCGATGACGGGTCCTCGGGCTTTCACGGCCCTGTTACCGAATTGTTTGAAAAAAGCGTTGCTAAACGTGGCAGCGATAATCAAAACGCTCTCACTATCGACCTGGTTTACGGCTGCGGCCCCCGTGGGATGTTAAAGCGCTTATGTGATCTGCTCCGTCAGAAACAAATCCCGGGGGAGGTTTCCCTGGAAGAGAAAATAGGTTGCGGTGTGGGCGCCTGCCTGTCCTGTGCTTGTAAAATCAGGGAGGGTGGGAGCGGCTATCGCTACCACAGGGCCTGCGTAGAAGGACCCGTTTTTAAGGCCGGGGAGGTGGTGTGGGAATGAGCGGTTTTGCTGGAAATGATGAAACTTTAACTAAGCTTGACCTGGAAGTTAAC
Organism: Pelotomaculum sp. UBA3103; assembly: GCA_002365855.1. GTDB lineage: Bacteria > Bacillota > Desulfotomaculia > Desulfotomaculales > Pelotomaculaceae > UBA3103. The sequence continues at coordinate 10,915 of DFAP01000025.1, forward strand.
ATAGGCGGGATTCGAATGAAGAACCCGGTTGCCACCGCCTCGGGCACTTTTGGTTTCGGACCGGAATATGCTCCCTACATAGACCTGAACCTGCTTGGCGCCATCGTGGTTAAAGGGACTACACTGGAGCCACGGTTAGGGAACCCGACTCCCAGACTGGTGGAAACATCTGCCGGCATCCTGAACGCCATAGGTCTGCAAAACCCCGGGGTCGAACGCTTCATCGGGGAGAATCTGCCTTACCTTGCTGGTTTCGACGTTCCGGTTATTGTTAATATCTCCGGCGACACGATTGAAGACTACGCCCTGCTGGCCGGTAAACTGAGCCGGGCCGGAGGCGTGGCGGCGCTCGAGGTCAATATCTCCTGCCCCAATGTAAAGAAAGGCGGGATGCAGTTCGGCAGCGACCCTGCTATGGCCGCCGAGGTGACCCGCGCCGTCAAGCAAAACACAAATCTGCCGGTAGTGGTCAAGCTGTCGCCTAATGTAACCAGTATCGTAGCTGTTGCTGAAAAAGTGGCGGAGGCAGGTGCAAACGCTATTTCCCTGATCAACACCCTCCTGGGCATGGCCATTGATATTAAAACCATGCGCCCGCTGATGGGCAACGTCATGGGCGGGCTTTCCGGCCCAGCAATAAAGCCGGTGGCTGTACGCATGGTCTGGCAGGTCTACCGCGAGGTGAGGCTGCCGATTATTGGAATTGGTGGTATAATGACTGCGGATGATGCTATTGAGTTCATCCTTGCCGGGGCTACAGCCGTGGCCGTCGGCACCGCAAATTTTGTAAACCCGCGGGCGACCATGGATGTGCTTGAGGGGATTGAAAAATACATGGTTGAAAAACGAGTTCAAAATATTTACGAACTGGTGGGAGCCGCTCATCGTTAATAAAACCAGGTGGATATTAACAAGCCTGAACCATTGGGGGAATGACAAATGTCTTCGTTTAAAAACCCGCTAATTATCGCCCTTGATGTCAATACTCTGGAAGAAGCGGAAACCCTGGTAGATAAGCTTAACCCTTTCGCTGGTGGCTTCAAAGTGGGCATGCAGCTTTTTAACAGTGTCGGCCCGGAGGCGGTTAGCAGGCTCAGGGAAAAATATGTGCCTATATTTGTTGATTTAAAGCTGCATGACATCCCCAATACCGTGGCAGGGGCCACCCGTGTGCTTGTCAGGCACGGTGCGTCTATATTAAACGTGCATGCCGCCGGTGGCTTGGCCATGATGCGTGCCGCTGCGGAAGCGGCGCGTGATGAGGCCGCAAAGGCAGGCAATAAACCCCCTCTGGTTGTGGCAGTTACCGTCCTGACCAGCATCGATCAGGAAGTTTTAAATGACCAAATCGGTATTCCAGGTTTAGTAGAGGAGCGTGTCCTTGCCTGGGTCTTGCTTGCCAAAGAGGCAGGTATGGACGGTGTGGTTGCGTCGCCCCTGGAGGTGTCAGCGATCAGGAAAGCCTGCGGTCAGGATTTTGTGATTATTACGCCCGGTGTTCGCCCGGCGGGAGTATCGGCAGACGATCAGAAAAGGACCAAAACCCCAGGGGAGGCAATTGCACTGGGGGCAAGTTTCCTGGTCGTGGGAAGGCCGGTTACGGCAGCGCCCGACCCGGTGGAGTCAACCAGGAATATTCTAAAAGAAATAACCTCAGGATTGCATAAGATAGCGGTCATGTAGGAATAACAGGTCTGCCGGGTGAAATAGTTTGTACAGGGAAACTTTGGTGGTTTAAACATGAATTCACAATTTATTATTTTTTTTGCCGTGTTTTTTACAGTCTACAGCTCAGTCAATTATTATATCGGGCTTCGGGGCTGGCAGGCTTTGGGCAAATTCTTACCGGCAGGCTATGGAGCGGCGTATTGGTTTATTTTTTTACTGCTTGCCGTTTCATATATTGCAGGCAGATTTGGTCAAAACTTACTGCCGGCCGTGGTAAGCAACAGCTTAATCGTTGCCGGCTCTTACTGGCTGGCTGCTATGCATTTATTTTTCTTCATCTTTATCACCATCGACCTGGTTGGACTGTTTGGCAGAAAGTTAGGCTGGCTGACCGGTGACATGGAAAGATTTCGTGTTGGCACAGGCTTGATAGCGGTTATATTAGTCGTATGCCTGATTATTTACGGGGTCTGGAACGCGAGAAATCCCCGGCTGGTTCATTATGAAATAAACATAGCAAAGCCGGCCGGCAGCCTGGAAAAGCTCCGGGTAGTAATGATCTCGGATATTCACCTGGGCAGGATTGTTAATAATGGCAGGCTTATGAATCTGATTGAAATGGTCAATGCACAGGAACCGGACCTGGTTTTGCTGCCGGGAGATATTATTGATGAAAATATTGACCCTTTTGTAGAGCAGCGTATGGCTGACAGCCTGCTTATGCTGAAGCCCAAATATGGCACTTTTGCAGTTTTTGGCAATCATGAATATATTGGAGGCCATTCGGAAGAGGCGTTTTCCCACTTGCAGTCCGCAGGGGTGAAAGTCCTGCGCGACAGCTATCTCATAGTAGAGGACAGTTTTTATATCGTGGGACGGGATGACAGGACGCGCGAGCGTTTTCAGGGCCAGCGGCGCCAGGAGTTGTCAGCCGTAATGGACGGGCTTGACCTTTCCCTGCCCGTTATCCTCCTCGACCACCAGCCATACGATCTCGCGGAAAGCCAGGAACAGGGCGTTGACCTGCAGCTTTCAGGGCATACCCACCTGGGGCAATTATTCCCCTTTAACTTCATCACCAAAAGGATGTTTGAGATTGACTGGGGATATTTGCGCAAGGGAGACCTCCATGTAATTGTGTCCTGCGGGTTTGGCACCTGGGGCCCGCCGATAAGGCTGGGCAATACTCCTGAAGCAGTATCGATAGTAATTAATTTTATCAATTAATAAACAGATCTTTAAATTAAAGTCAAACTAAAGAGGAGAAATCATATGCTTGGTAATGAGAAGGTAATTCCAATCCTCAGGGATACCGGCGCAATGCTGTCCGGACATTTTATGCTGACCTCGGGAAGGCACAGCGATAGCTATTTCCAGTGCGCCCTGGTGCTCCAGCATCCTGCCCACGCCGAAAAACTCTGCGGGGAACTTGCCTCCAGGTTTACCGGCAAGGATGTTACTGCTGTGGTCGGGCCTGCTATGGGAGGCATCGTTTTATCCTACGAGACGGCGCGGGCGCTAGGCGCGCGCGGCCTTTTTGCCGAGAGGGAGAACGGTGTTATGACCATCAGGAGAGGTTTTTCCATCAAGCCCGGTGAAAAGGTTTTGGTTGTGGAGGATGTGATCACCACCGGGGGTTCACTCCGGGAGGTTGTTGAAGTAGTGCGCAGTCATGGAGGAGAAGTCGTCGGCGCGGGTGTGCTCGTTGATCGCAGTAATGGAACAGTTGATCTGGGAGTGCCCATGGAAGCGCTCCTGACTGTTGAAGCAGTGTCCTATGATCCCGGGGAGTGTCCGCTCTGTGTCAAAGGTATCCCGGCGATAAAACCGGGAAGCAGGAGTATCTAGTATTAAGGTTCGCCACCAAAAGTCTCAATGCCGGTTCTTAACGCCGCTTCCTCATCGGGGGCGGCCATAATTGTTTTTTGATGATCATAGATGACCCTGCCGGGCTTTGCGCCCTTGGGCTTACGGACGTGCTTTTTAAAAGTGTAGTCTACGGGAACGCTTCCCGCGCTGCGCCCTTTGCTGAAGTAGGCCGCGAGGCCTGCGGCTTCTGTCAGGGTTGTCAGCGGCACTTCCTTTCCTGCCGACCGGATAATGACATGAGCGCCCGGGATGTCTTTAGCATGCAGCCAGATGTCCTCCTCCCGGGCCATCCTCATGGTCAGGTAGTCGTTCTGCTTATTGTTTTTACCTACTAAAATCTGAAAGCCGTCCGTGGAGCGATAGGTGAAATGCTGGTGCGCGGGAACCGCCTTTTTATCTTTTTTATGTTTTAAAGTGGATTGTTTGATATAACCCTGGTCCGCAAGTTCCTGTTTAACCTCGGCCAGATCCTGGAGCACGGCCGCATGGTCAAGGGCTATTTTAACTCCTTCCAGGTAATCCAATTCGTCAAGGGCCAAACCGGTCCTGACTTCTAAGGCAGCCCTGGTATTTTTCGACTTAACATACTTTTTAAAATAGACCTGTGCATTTTCTGAAGGGGTGAGGTGAGGACCCAGCGGAATTGTAACGGCTGGGCAGGTTTCCTCAAAATAATTTTCTAATGTTACCTCCTCAGGACCCTTCTGTAAGCGGTAGAGATTGGCTGTAAGCAGTTCGCCATAAAGCCTTAGCCTTTCGTTACCTGTTGCTTCTTCCAGGCTCCCGGCGTACAAATTCAGCTTTTTTTCCAAACGGGCAATCTCTTTGTTTAAAAGGGATGAAACCGAGTTTTTTTCACGGTCAAGCTTCTCCATAGTCTCACGGGACGAAAAAAAGACGTCAAGCAGCGAATTCATTTCCCCGCCCTCGCTTTTTTGGCCGGTGTGATGCAGATCAAGAGCGGCGAATTCCAGGGGCTCACCCCGCTTGCCTGTGATTATACAGGGTGTGAATTGACCCTGGTTTGCCGGTGCGAGCACTCCGTAGAAGGCTTTCCAGAGTGACCTTAACTCGTGATCGCCGCAGTGGTCCAGGAGATCGTCCGCTTGAAGACCGGCCCTGCTGACTATTTCCCTGCAGGTAACTATACTTAACCCATCAAAGCTTTTTTGCAGCAGTTCGGGGAGTTTTGTTTCCAGGGGTAAAGCAAGACAAGCCTGTCGGAACTTATCTTCATCCAGCGTAAGGGGGTTAAGCTTATGCTGAGATGGAGGGGATAGATACTGCCGGCCCGGCAGTATTTCCCGGTACCTGCTGACCGAATGGGAATAGCGCTTGATCCCGTCAATAACAACACCGTTGGAATTGTCCTTCAGAATGATGTTGCTGTGTTTGCCCATTATCTCACAGATCAGGTGCTTCTCCGAGGGCTGGCCCAATTCATCCCTTGAATCCACTCTCACTACTAAAACCCGCTCCAGCCCTGCCTGCTCAAAGCCAATGATGCGCCCGCCCTCCAGGTGTTTGCGCAGAACCATGCAGAACAGCGGCGGTGAGGTGGGGTTTTCTCTTGTTGACTTGGTGAGATGAACGCGGGCATTGCGGGCATTAGCCGAGAGGAGCAGTTTTTGTCTTGCTCCGGGTTTGTGCACCAGCAGGACCAGCTCAACTTTGTCCGGTTGGTACACTCTTTCTATACGTCCTCCGGTTAGTTTAGCTTCAAGTTCCGAGCGTACCGCCGCCATGACGAGTCCGTCAAAAGGCACTTTGTTTACCTCCGAAAATGCGTATTTTGGTAAATGTAAATATGTATTAGATAAATATCCATTTGTTTTATATTTAACGAAAAAAAACGGTGAATCTATTATAACAAAAAACATACTCTTAATGACTCTGGTTTTCAATAGATTTTAAACGCCTGCCCAGTAAAAGGTAATTTTTTACTCCTGTCCAGAATAAGTTAAGGAATAATAAGGAAAAAGGACAAGGGGTGACCTGTTATGGCTGGGCGTTGGTACTCACTAACTCAGCAAGAAGTGTTAGAACACTATAAATCCGACGGAACGAAAGGCTTAAACGAGAAGGAGGTCAGGGAAAGAGCCGCGAGGTTTGGCCCGAATGAGCTTGCCAAAACCCCTAAAGCTCCGCCCTGGACAATTTTTCTCAACCAGTTTAAGGACTTTATGGTGCTGGTGCTTCTGGGGGCAACGGTTATATCCGGTTTTTTGGGAGAGTACGCAGACGCCATCACCATCATGATTATTGTGGTGGTCAATGCAGTTTTGGGGTTTATCCAGGAATACCGCGCCGAGCGCTCAATGGAAGCTTTAAAGCAGTTGATCTCACCGGAAGCCAGGGTGCTACGCGGCGGGCACGATCGCAGGATACCTGCAGTGGAACTGGTGCCTGGCGACATCGTTTTTCTGGAAGAAGGGGATAGGGTCCCTGCAGACCTGCGGCTGCTACAGGCTTCTAACCTCGGGGTTGAAGAGTCCGCTCTTACGGGGGAGTCAACACCGGTAAGAAAAGCTGTGGAAGCCCTGCCCGGGAGGGAGCTTAACCTTGGAGATACCAGTAATATGGCCTACCTAGGCACAGTTGTCACCAGGGGGCGTGGTCGCGGAATCGTGGTAAATACCGGCATGGCAACAGAAATGGGCCAGATCTGCGGCATGATCCAGGAGGCAGGGCAGGAAGAGACCCCCCTCCAGCGGCGCCTGGCCCAGTTGGGCAAAGGGTTGGTAGCTTTTTGCCTGACCATCTGCGCTGTCGTGGTTGTAATGGGGATTACCAGGGGCGAGGAACCCTACCAGATGTTCCTGGCAGGTGTCAGCCTGGCGGTGGCGGCCATTCCCGAGGGGCTGCCGGCTATTGTCACGGTGTCCCTGGCTATCGGCGTTCAGCGGATGATCCGCCGTAATGTTATCGTCCGCAGGCTTCCTGCGGTCGAAACTCTGGGCTGCGCCACGGTAATTTGTTCAGATAAAACCGGAACTCTCACCCAAAACCAGATGACTGTTAGAAAGGTTATCATTGGCGAATATATCCTTGATGTAACAGGGGAGGGCTATGATCCCAAAGGTGAATTTACCGGTCCGGCGGACAGGCAGGAGCAACATTTCAGCTTAATCATGAAAGCTGCGGCGCTCTGCAACAACGCTATACTGGAGCGCGGCGGCATTAGTGTGACCGGACTGTTCAGGGGCTTGACCAAAGGCCGGCAAGCCAGGCAGTGGTCTGTCATGGGCGACCCGACCGAGGGGGCGCTCCTGGTTGTTGCCGCCAAAGCAGGATTCTGGCGTGAGAAGCTCGAGACGAAGGATGAGCGGGTAGCAGAGCTGCCCTTTGATTCCGATCGCAAGCGCATGACCGTGGTATACAAAGAGCCTTCCGGCAGTATGAAGGCTTATGTAAAGGGAGCGCCGGATGTCGTGCTGGACCTGTGCACCCATGTCTTCAAGGGAGGGATGGCTGTGCCCCTTTCAAAGCGTGACAGGCAGGAAATCCTTGACCAGAACTCTTCCCTGGCCGGAAAGGCGCTGCGGGTGCTTGCTTTTGCCTACCGTGATCTGCCTGCTAATACCGGGGAATTCTCAGAAGAGCTGCTCGAGAGGCGCCTGATCTATCTTGGAATGGCGGGGATGATCGACCCGCCGAGGCCCGCCGCGGTACAAGCTGTGCATACCTGCCGCAGGGCGGGAATCAAGGCGGTAATGATCACCGGTGACCACCAGCTTACTGCGAACGCGGTGGCAAAAGAACTGGGAATCTTATATAAGGACACTAAAATTATAACCGGACGCGAGCTGGACAACATGTCCGACGCGGAGTTTAAGAAAAATGTCAATGCTGTTTCAGTATATGCCAGGGTATCACCGAGGCACAAACTGCGGATTGTACAAGCTTTAAAAGAAGCAGGGCATGTGGTTGCCATGACCGGCGACGGGGTAAACGACGCCCCGGCGGTCAAAGAGGCGGATATTGGAATCGCCATGGGGATCACCGGGACGGATGTTACCAAAGAAGCCTCTTCCATGGTGCTTACCGATGATGACTTCGGCAGCATCGTTGCCGCAGTGGAAGAAGGGCGTGGAATCTACGACAACATCCGTAAATTTATCCGGTACCTTCTCTCCTGCAATGTAGGAGAAGTGCTGACCATGTTCCTCGCGGTCCTGGTGGGGCTGCCGCTTCCGCTGGTACCGATCCAGATCCTCTGGATGAACCTTGTTACCGACGGTCTCCCTGCGATGGCGCTGGGGGTTGACCCCCATGACCGTGATATCATGTCCCGCCCCCCCAGGCATCCGAGGGAGAGTGTTTTTTCACACGGCATGGCCTGGCGGATTGTATCCAGCGGGACGGTAATTGGCCTGGGCACCCTGCTGGCCTTTTGTATCGGGTATTCCACAGGGGACGTGGGCCTGGCCAGGACCATGGCATTTAATACCCTGGTTTTTTTCCAGCTGTTTTATGTCTTTACCTGCCGCTCAGAGTTTCACACCATCCTGGAAGTCGGGATCTTATCTAACCCTTATTTATTAGGGGCTGTGTCAATTTCCGCCCTCCTGCAGATGGCAGTAAACTATATACCCTTCCTGCAGCCGGTCTTCCACGTTGTACCTTTAAGCGGGATGCAGTGGGCTGTCGTTTTGGCCATAGCCATGACCCCAACCGTACTGGGAACGATTTTCAACCACTTTATCAGAGGGGCTGAAAAAAAAGTAATGTACCTGAAGGTGTGATTGGGTTAAAATAATAGATATCTTGTGACAAACAGCCGACTAACTGGAGGTACGTAAAGTGCGTTTTACAAAAGTGCATGGCCTTGGCAACGACTTTATTCTAGTGAATTGTTTTGAAGAAAAAATCAATATTGAGCAGACGCCTGAGTTAGCTTTAAGGATGTGCGACCGTTATTTCGGTGTTGGAGCGGACGGCCTGGTCCTGCTTCTCCCGTCGGAATCCAGCGACGTCAACATGCGCATATTCAACTCAGACGGCAGCGAGGCTGAAATGTGCGGCAACGCAATCCGCTGTGTGGCCAAGTATCTATACGAACAAGGTCTGGTTAAGAAGGAAAAAGTCCAGGTGGAAACTCTCGCGGGGACAATAGTACCCCAGCTAATAATTGAAAACGGCAGGGTTAAAATGGTACGGGTCGACATGGGGGAACCACGGCTGAATCGCCGGGAGATTCCTATGGAAGGGCCGGCCGGACAGGTTATTAACGAGCCCTTGGAAGTTGACGGCATCACCAGTTATGTGACGGCAGTTTCAATGGGCAATCCCCACTGCATCATTTTTGTGCCGGACGTGGGTCAGGTTCTCCTGGATGACATCGGTCCCCGTATTGAGAAACACCCCGCCTTTCCCCGGAAGACCAACGTGGAGTTTGTACAGGTCTTAAACCGGGACGAGGTAAAGATGAAGGTTTGGGAAAGAGGCGCCGGGGAGACCATGGCCTGCGGCACCGGGGCCTGCGCCACAGCCGTAGCCTGTGTTTTAAACGGCCACACCGGACGCAAGCTGACAGTGCACCTGAAGGGCGGAGACCTTTTCATCGAGTGGGCGGAGAATAACCATGTGTATATGACCGGTCCGGCTGAGGAAGTATTCACCGGGGTGTATCCTATTTAGCATCAGGTTAGCCAAAAGTATGATAAATAAAAGATGACGAAACGGGCGGGAGCCATGTGCTTTTAGCTCGTTTTTATGTTTAATTATGGCTTCTTTCCCCTCAAAAAAGGAGGAATATTGTTAAAGAAGAATATTCCTGTTAATTTGAATGGCGAAATGAAAGTAGTGAAGATAGTTTTTAATATGCTAGAAAACTAAGAGAAAAGAGAAAACCGGTACTGGTCTAAGATACCGGTTCCCTTTTTTAGGATTAACGAGTTATCAAAACCTTTTTATCAGTGGAAGCTGGAGATGGGACTGTTTTGAGAAAAAGATTGAAATGACTTCTCACACAGTCTGCCGTCCCTCTGTGCGCCTCATCAAGCTCCTCCCGTCAGTGAAAATTTATAGTATTCAAATCCCGTACAACTGGTTTAATTTTTAGTTTGTAGCTAATTTGGAGTTAACTTAAGGACTTGTTGGATTTTTGATGGCCTCAACTTCATATTGTTCGTATATACTAGTTTCTTCAATCTGCTTTACTTTTGTTTCAATTATAAAATCAAAAGTTTCGGTGGATTCGGTATGAGCTGTTCTTTCTTTTAGGGGAAATTTATCCCACATTTCTGTCAGATAGTTTTTCAATTCCTCAAGTTTTTCATCAGATTCAACATTATCAGTGGGTTTAAGATAATCCTTTAAACTAAAAAGGGGAGTATCTTCTTTGATAAATTTTTGAAATGCTCTTTTCAGTTTAAATTCAAGATCATTTCTTGATTGATAGCTGACACTTTTATCTAAGATCATTTCATACATATGGGGGCATGCTGCCCGCCTGCAGGTCCTACTTCTAAGGACCCAATCCAAGGTACAACCTGATGATAAATCATGAAATTGGCAAATACCTGTTTCAGAATGAGGGTTTACTTGAATATATAATCTGCGCACCGTTAATGGCTTTTTCAAAAGAACTTCTTTTATGAATTTTTCCTGACCAATGGATAACATATAAGCTAAGTCGAATAAATAATAAGTTGGAGTGTATGTACAACAACCCTGAGGACCTCTGGGACAAAAATTGCCACAGAAGTTTTCTATTTTTATTCCACCACGCAGTTCTCCAACTATAAATACTTTAACGGGAATATTTTTATAATCTGTTTTTTTGACTGTAGATTGTCTATTGACTGGTTTAGTATAGGTTGTATACAAAAATTTACCTCCTTAAAGATAAACGTGCAGTTTACTGCACGTTTATCAATTTACCATTAAATCTTTATTTTTTAACAAGCTCTTCGGTTCCGATGAAACAAACCCTTTTTAACGGAATTACCACTTGATCAAAAACTACATCTGCCTTGCCTACCTGTTTAAAATTAGCTAGAAAGGCTTCGGCATCTTCAAGCTGAATGGAATCAATATTCACCTGTACTAAGGTCCCAAAAATGGAGAAAAATTCATTATTACACTCGACTACTACTTTTACATCTTCATTAAAAAATAGCTCGGCTATTTTATTTACGAAATCTCCTTCTACATCAAAGGACGGTACAAGAACTTTTTTTGCAGCTTGTGCTTCACTCAACTTTTAACACTCCTTTCTTATAAACTAACAAATTTTTGCACGAATTTCTATGGAGCAAACACGATCAAAGGGAATAATAATAGATTCAACAAATTCTTTAACAACTAATTTCCCGGCGCTAAAGGCTTTAACAAGAATAGGTTTGCTAAGATGTACCTGGCTTAACAGAATAAAATCGTTTCCTATTAATGCTAATCTTCCACCAAAGACTTTTTTACAACATTCCCCGCATTCAAATTCCACGTCTACGACTTTATCAAGGAATCTATCCTTGACTACCCCAGTAATTCCCAGAAACGGAATAAAGTTCGCGGTTGCATCAGCATCGGACATTTAATTTCTCTCCTTTCATTATTAATAGGCCTGAAGTTGAAAACCGTTTATTGAGACTTTTAGGTCTTTTATTAATAACCAATATATTCATAAATTTAAATCTTGTTACAATAGCAAATTATTAGTCCGCTGTGTCCCTTTAATTTTTCAAGCTCCAACGTATTACTAATCCAAGAGGTTATACGTTCGTGCTGATACTCACCCTGGGCCGCGTCGACGCAGCCCAGATCGCAAGCGAAATTTCCGAAAAGACTCCGGTCAAGTGGATCGGTGGCTACATGTTGTTTACGGGTATCGGGCTCGTCATCGCCTGGACTGCGCAGTGGCTGACCTTCATGCTCAGCGGAGCGGTGCCTGATGCCGCCGCGGAAGGGTTCAAGCTGATCGCATCGTCGGACTTGCATATTGGTGCATATTGGGTGCATATTGGGGACGTGCCTGTTTTTGCACATACAACTCCTATTGCTATTCTCTTATAAAAAACATGCAAAAAAAGGCACGTCCCTATGCTGCCTCTATAATCATTTGTATATGACTGGCCCGGCTGAGGAAGTATTCACCGGGGTGTATCCCATCTAGGATCAGGTTAGCCAAAAGTTTGATAAATTAATAAAAGATAACGAAACGGGCAGGGGCCATGTGCTTTCCGCCCGTTTTTTTTAGCCCGTTTTAACCTGTTATCCTGGCCCCCGGGAAGAATATTAAATAGCTTGTCAACTGGAAAGGAAGATCATAAAATTATGTTGAATACCAGTTGATGTTAATTATGGTAAGTAATCCTAAGGTGGTAAACCCCGATTGACCCGGAAATTTTTTCGAAGAATACTGCATGAAAGGGCAATATAGGGACGTGCCATATTTTGCATGTTTTTTGTTTGTAAATAATAGTGAGAGTATATGTGCAATAACAGGCATGTCCCCAATAAACCGGAATTTCACAGAACGATAGGTGAAATTGCCGCAACTTTTAAGATTAAGTAGTGAAGGAGGAAATACCGATGGAAGAGACCCAAGTTAGCCGCACCGCACTGATGACCGCCTACTTGCGTGCCTACCATGCAATGCATGATGACCCTAAGATCTTTGATGACTCTCTCGCCTATCATTTGTTTACGGAAAAGGAACGCGCAATTCTCGAACAGCATGTGGCGCGGTTTCTCCAGTTATATGACCCTGCCCGAGCTGCGTCGTGCCCTGACCAGGCGACTGCCTTGGCATTGTCGATGCGTGTTATGGCGACATCGATTCTCTGCCGCGCGCGGTATGCGGAAGACAGCCTTGAGAAGGCTGTCAGGCAGGGGGTGCAACAGTATGTGATCCTCGGGGCAGGGATGGATACCTTTGCGTTTCGGCGTCCGGAAATGGTAAAGCAGCTTCAGGTGTTCGAGGTCGACCATCCTGCCACGCAAGCCTTTAAGCGCCGTCGCTTTGCTGAGTTGGAATGGGAGCTGCCGACACAACTGCAGTTTATTCCAGTGGATTTCACGCAGGAGTGTCTGGCAGCGACACTAACGCGCTCATCGTATGCCCCCCAGACCAAAAGCTTTTTTAGCTGGCTGGGAGTCACCTATTATTTAACTCGCGACGTGGTATTCGCCACGTTACATGCTATTACTGACATTGCCCCTGCGGGTAGTGCGATCATTTTCGATTACTGGGATACTGACGCATTTGTCCCCGAGAAGGCGTCTAAACGAGTGCAGGCGGGATCGGCGCAGGTGCGGAATGTGGGCGAGCCTATGATAACGGGTTTTGACCCGTCCACGCTTGCTGCTGACCTCGCACCTCTGGGGTTACGTCTTCATGAGAACTTAAGCCCAACCGATATTGAAGAACGTTATCTTCGGGGACGCACTGATGGCTATCATGCAAGCGAACATGCGCACTATGCGTGGGCAATGAAATGAATATGTTAATAA
>DFAP01000118.1 GCA_002365855.1 Pelotomaculum sp. UBA3103
GCGCCCATGCCGGGCGCACAAGGACGAAAGCCCGGAATTATTTTCCGGGCTTTCCTGTGTGCTTATTACTTTATTACAAGTGATGCGGTTTAAAACGCTTGATCCGAAGCGCGTTGGAAACAACAGAAACAGAGCTCATAGCCATAGCTGCTCCGGCCACAACAGGGCTCAAAAAGCCCAGGGCGGCGAACGGGATGCCAATCACATTGTAGACCATCGAGAAAAACAAATTTTGCCTGATGTTCTTAATCGTGGCCCGGCTCAAAGCTATGCTGTAGACCACACTGTTCAGGTCACCCCCGACCAGGACGATGTCGGCAGCCTCGATGGCGACATCCGTACCGCTGCCGATGGCAAAGCCAACGTCGGCCTCTGCCAGCGCCGGAGCGTCGTTTATTCCATCTCCGACCATCCCCACCACCAGGTTCTGCTCCTTCAGCTCGCGGACTTTTTTTGCCTTATCCTCCGGCAAAACAGGGGCCAGAACATGATCTTCACTAATACCAACTTCCCTGGCTATCGCCCGGGCTGTACGTTCATTGTCTCCGGTCAGCATCCAAACCATTAATCCCATTCTCTGCATGGCGCCTATCGCCGCCCTGGATGTCTCCTTAATGGTGTCGGCAACAGCAATGGCAGCAGCAGCATTCCCGTCCAGGGCCATGAGCATCACTGTCTTGCCGGCAGCCTCCATGTTCTCAACTATGGATTCAAACCCATTGGGTAATTCGACGTCCCTTTCCCGCATCAGCCTGCTTGTACCGATGAGAATTGACCTGCCCTCAGCCTCAGCCTCAACCCCACGGCCCGGTATGGCTTTAAAGGACGCAGCTTCTCCTACACTACCGGTAATATCCACGGCTTTTTTAACAATAGCCTGTGCGAGAGGGTGTTCAGAGCCTTTTTCCGAAATCCCGGCCAGCCTCAGCAGGTAATCTTCCCTGCCTGCCAACTCACCAACCGGGATCAGATCAGTCATCACCGGTTCCCCATGTGTTATTGTGCCAGTTTTGTCAAGTATAACGGCATTGACACGGTGGGCTCGTTCCAGGTGTTCTCCTCCCTTGATCAATACGCCATTTTCCGCGCCTTTCCCCGTACCCACCATAATCGAAGTAGGGGTGGCCAATCCCAGGGCGCAGGGACAGGCGATGACTAAAACAGCGGTAAAGTTTAGAACAGCCCGGGTAATGTTACCGGCGTCTCCAATATAATACCATCCTGTAAAGGTGGCCAGAGCGATCATAATCACCGCCGGCACGAAATATGCGGATACGACGTCAGCCATCCTCTGGATAGGCGCTTTTGACCCCTGGGCCTCCTCCACAATTTGAATTATCCTGGCCAGGGCCGTGTCTCTGCCGACCCGGGTAGCCTCAAACTTAAACATACCCAGCTTGTTAATGGTAGCTCCGCTGACCGGATCTCCTTCTTGCTTATCAACCGGCAGGCTTTCACCGGTAAGCATAGACTCGTCCACTGCGGAACTGCCCTGCCTGATGATCCCGTCCACCGGCACTTTTTCACCTGGGCGCACCACTACCAGGTCTCCCACGACTACTTCCTCTACCGGAACATCGATCTCTCCTCCATCCCTGATCACCCTGGCTGTTTTGGCCTGGAGACCTGCCAGTTTCTTGAGCGCATCAGATGTCTTACCCTTGGCCCTGGCTTCAAGCAGTTTCCCCAACAGAATCAGCGTGAGCAAAACCGCGCTGCTTTCAAAGTAAACATGGCGCAGTCCCAAGCTGTTCCCCCAGAATGTTACGACAGTGCTGTAGATATAAGCCGCGCTGGTGCCCAGAGCAACCAGGACCGACATGTTGGCGCTCCGGTTCTTTAAAGAAATGTAGGAATCGCGGTAAAAAGGGTATCCAGCTACCACCTGGACAGGTGTGGCAAAGAAGAATTGGAACAGCGCGCTGTGTATAATATGAGGGACAAAATTCTGAAACGGTCCCATCATTCCCAACATCCCGATTAATAGTGGAGCTGAAAATACCGCTGAAAAAACAAACAGATTCAAATGTCTTTTGATATCCCTGTCGCGCTCGTCGATTACCCGGCCAGGTTTGTCCATTCCTGTCCTGCGCGCCTCGTATCCCAGAGCGCTAATCTCTTTGATCAGTTCGTCCGGGCCGGTCACAGCGGGAATATATTCAATCGAGGCCTTTTCAACCGCCAGGTTTACAGACGCGTTAATGACTCCTGGAACCTTCTTTAACCCTTTTTCAACCCTTGAAGAACACGCTGCGCAGGTCATGCCCCTTACCGAAAGCTCCAGTTTTTCGGAGGAGACTTCGTATCCCAGCTGCCCTATTTTCTTCACCAGTTCGGAAGGTCCGGTAAGGGCAGGATCATAATCTATGGAAGCGCTTTCAGCGGCAAAGTTGACCCTGGCTGACTTTACCCCATCCATTTTAGAAAGTCCTTTTTCTATCCTTGTAGCGCAGGCGGCACAGTTCATGCCTTTTAACTTGAAGCCCACCTTTGCGGAGGCAAGCTCTTTTTTAGACAGTGCATCTTCCAGGGCA
>DFAP01000034.1:0-33780 GCA_002365855.1 Pelotomaculum sp. UBA3103
TCTTGACATGGGGAGCATCATACTCCTGCCCGGCTTTCCGCCCGGATATAGCCCCCGTGGAGATCCACCAGGTTTTTTACAATGCACAGGCCCAGTCCTGTGCCTTCCTGTCCCCGGCGAGACTTGTCACCACGGTAAAACCTTTCAAAGATATACGGTAAATCTTCCTGGTTGATGCCGGCTCCCGTGTCTTTGATGATGAATTCCACCCACTCTTTTTGCTCCCTGACCTGGACGGCGACAGAACCCACATTTTCCGTGAAACGGAGGGCGTTACTAATAATATTGCCTACGATTTGCCGGAAACGGTCCGGATCGGCCTGCACTTGTAACTGGGGGTCACAGTCAATAGTGATGGTGATATTATTATTCAGGCCTTGAGCCAGACCGGCGCTGCCCACGATTTTTTCAAGAGTGTCCCTGATGGAAATCGCTTTCTTGTTCAATTTGATATTGCCGCTCTGGATTTTTGCCAGCTCCAGGATGTCGCCGGTCAGCCGCATGAGCCGCTGGGTTTCATCCTGCATGAGGCTCAAGTACTTGTGATACTGGGCTGGCTGGACAAGTCCGTCCAGCATACCCTGAACAAAACCGTTTATGGAAGTTAAGGGGGTCCTGAGGTCGTGGGAAACGTTGCCAATAAATTCACGGCGCATATTTTCCGTAGATTCCAATTGTTTTTTCATATAATTGAAACTGTCAGCCAACCTCTCCAACTCGTCCCCTGTATGAACGGCCAGGTCCTGGGCGGCCTCACCGGCTGCCAGCTGGCGCGCGGCCCGTTCCATCTCCCGGATAGGCCTGGAAATGCGGGCGGCCGTAATAAAGATAAAGAAAAAACTTATGATTATGGCCGCCAGGGCTGTCCCGGCGATTAAGGAGTTTATCTTTACCAGGTAAGTAGTTATTTCGCTTAGTGGAGAAAAGATAAGCACGGCTCCGATAATCTGCTGATCAACCCTAAGGGGTGTCCCTTTAAATACGACCTCAGTATCAAGAATTTTGGAAAATAGCTTTTTCCGGTAGATATTTTCACCCTCCAGTATTTTCTGTAAATCCTCCAGCAGGTAGCCTTCCGCGAGTTCTGCTTCCAACTGCCTGTTCTGGGAATTGTACAGGGTGGTTTTGTCCACCTTGAGGGCATAAATGGTGGAATCGGTGATATAACCGAGGTTATCCAGGGCTATTTGCAATTCATTCTGACTCAGCTCACCCTGGTAATACCTGTCCACTACACTTTCCACTTTTAGAGCGGCGGCGCTGAGAACCCTGTCCTTTTCCATAAAAATATACCGCTTAAAACCGTGGGACAGGAGCATAGCCAGACTTCCGGTTACCAGGATGGTTAGAAGGAGATAAGTTGCCAGTAGGCGGGTGAAAATACTTTTATACACTAGAAAACCTCCATTTTGTACCCTACGCCCCAGACTGTTTTGATTTTGCAAGCATCGCAATTTTTCTCAATTTTTTCACGGAGCCGGTTGATATGGACGTCAACAGTACGGGTATCTCCTTCATAACTGTAGTCCCAGACCTTCTCCAGGAGCAGTTCCCGGGAAAAAACGATATTCTTGTTAAGCAGTAAAAAATAAAGGAGTTGGATTTCTTTGGGTTTCAGATCTACTATCGACCCGTTAATCCTTACTTCATACTTGAGAATGTCTATAGATAGATTACCTGCCTTGAGAAGGCTATCTTGTGTGCCGCTGCTCTGACCTTTTGGCTTCAGGCGAATCTTTACCCGCGCCACTAGTTCCCTGGGCTCAAAGGGCTTTACCAGGTAGTCGTCAGCCCCCAGTTCAAAGCCCTGGACCTTATCTTCCACCATGTCCCGGGCGGTTAAAAAGATGATGGGGACTTGGCTCTTCTGTCTGATCAGCCGGCACACCTCCCAGCCGTTGATTACAGGCAGCATCACATCCAAAAGGACCAGGTCCGGATTTTCCTTCTTTAATACATCCAGGGCTTCACTGCCGTCATGGCTGAAAAACAGCTGATAACCCTGGCTTGTGAGATAGAGATTTATGAGCTCGCAAATATTATGATCATCGTCCACTACCAGGATTTTCTCTCCAGGCATAAAATCACCTCTGTGTCGTGGGAAATATTATCATAAGCATTCTCAACCTCTATTTTACTTAATAACTCTTGATAATAAAATGCCAAAAAAACCAGTTGTTCCTTTAAGGCACATCTATACAACCCTGAAGTATCATTCCTGGTAAAAAACGCCCATTGGGCGATACCCTTCGGGGCAGTTGTTTAGGCTTCAACCGCACAATAAAAAGGTCTTAAAAATCCGACCCTGCAGGTGGTGGACGGTCCTCCTATAACTCCCAACCTGAAAAGACAGGTTTTTTTACACCAATGTCGAATATTGTCGAATGCTCCTATTAATATTTTTATCTATGATTTCAATTAGTGTATACAGGAGGGTTCGGATGAATATTGCCATGTTTTCTGATAGCTACTATCCCTACGTTAGCGGGGTTGTACGCTCCATTGAATTATTCAGGCATGAGCTTCAGCAACTTGGTCACAATGTTTACATTTTTGCACCGTCTTATCGCCGGCAAAAAGAAGAGGAGGGGATATTCCGCTTTCCTTCCATAAACGCCCCCACCATTAAAGATTTTTCCCTGGCCCTGCCCTTTGCGCCGGGAGTCGGAAAAATGATCCGGGACCTGAAAATCGATCTGATCCACTGCCATTCCCCGTTCCTGTTGGGCAATGTGGGAGCGCGCACGGCCAAGCGTCACAACCTGCCATTAGTGTTTACCCACCACACCCTGTACGATCTCTATGTGCATTACATACCGCTATTTCCGGACCTGGCCCGAAAGCTGGTGTTAGGTTTTGTACGCAAGTTTTGCAATAATTGCAACCTGGTAATTACTCCCACTAAAATGTTAGCAGAGCGACTACGGGAACTCGGTATAACTGTACCCATGCAAGCCATCCCCACCGGCCTTAAACTGGAGGAGTTTGCCAACCCGGACCCGGATTGGCTGCGCCGTGAATATGGTATTGGACCACAAGAAAAAGTGCTGCTTTGTGTGGCCAGATTCGGCAAAGAAAAAAACCTTGATATGGTTTTGGAAGCCTTCCGCATGATTAACCAGGCCTGCCCGGATTCACGCCTGTTCCTGGTGGGTATAGGCCCCTACGAAGAAGAGCTGCGGAAGATGACAGCCAGCATGGGCCTTGACTCCCGGGTAACCATCATTGGCCGCGCCCTGCCCCGCCGGACTCTAACCAACTACTATGCCGGTGCTGACCTATTCATCTATGCTGCTACTACGGAAACCCAGGGCATTATCGTTAGTGAAGCCCATGCGGTGGGCCTTCCGGTGGTGGCTGTGGGAGCCAATGGAATCGCGGAAATGGTCAATGAAGGATTTGACGGTTTCCTAACCCCCCCATCGGCTGCGGCCCTGGCAGAAAGATCTTTGGACATTCTTCAAAACGATGAACTAAGACACCGCCTGGGCAACCAGGCCAGAGAGACGGCCAAACAAATCAGCGCAGTGGCCACCGCTGCAAGAATGGCCAAAGCCTATCAAGTATTGCTGAACTAGCATCTTTATACAAACTTGTAGTAAGTGGGGACGGTTCTTGCCTTGCCAGGTAAAATATGTAAAAGAGATGCTATTCAATTAACAATATAAATTCTTCGTTTACATTTAGCTGATTGGGGAATTGTTCGGGAATAAAGCGAAAACGGAGTAAAGGAACGGGGATAACAAGCCAAGAAATGGGGACATCCCTCTATATTGGTGTTCCTCTGTGGTGAGGAATGTCCCCGATATGTTCGTCTGTGGTGAGGAATGTCCTCGATAACCTAAAGAAATGATTTTTCTAAATCACGGTGTCCCTGTAAACCAATAAGCCTGTTGAATTCCGGGAACTCGACCATGCGGTTGCGACATTTAGCTGTGGTATCATCATTCCTGAGTGTTGCAAGCATATCGCTCACTGACCTGGTAGCGGCATATAGCGCTGAAGCCGGGTAAATAACAATTTTATAACCTATATCTTCGAGCTCTTTACCGGTCAGAAACGGTGTCTTGCCCCCTTCCACCATGTTTGCCAGAAGCGGTTTTTTAATCAGCCGGGCGATGTTTTTCATTTCATCGACAGATTGCGGGGCTTCAAAAAATATTACGTCGGCGCCTGCATCCACATAAGCCCTTGCCCGCTCAACCGCGTCATTAAAGCTGTTAACAGCCCGTGCATCGGTCCTGGCTATAATAACTGTATCCCCAAATATCCTGGCGTGAACGGCAGCCCGGATTTTAGCCACCATCTCATCTTTCGGAATTAATTCTTTCCCTTCCATGTGCCCGCAGCGCTTGGGGGAAACCTGATCTTCCAATTGTATACCGGCGCAGCCCGCCCGCTCGAATTCCTGTACAGTCCTGACTACATTTAAAACACCGCCATACCCGTTATCCGCATCGGCAATAAGCGGCACATCAACGGCTGCCGACATGTTTCTCGCCTGGGTCACTATTTCGGTCATTGTGACCAACCCTATATCCGGTTTGCCTAAAAGGCTTGCCGCCACCCCATAGCCCGTCAGATATACTGCCGGAAACCCGGCCATTTCCACCAATTTAGCCGACCAGGCGTCATATGCTCCCGGGGCACGTATTATACCGAGCTGGCTTAACAGCTCACGCAGTTTTTTGGCCTTCATAGATACTCCTAATATAAATTTATTTGATTTTATACCTGCCCATTATCTAATACTGCCATATTTCCCTAGTATTTTCTTCAAGACAGTTTTTACTCTTGCTTTTACAGGTCTTTGCAAAAATTAAGTCTCTGGTAAAACTCAAAGACCAGATATCCGGCTGTTTCATCACCACTATTTAACATCCCATGAGGTTCACCTGACGCATAAAAGATCACGCTTTGCGGCCTGCCGCGCAGCTTGTAGGCCTGGATATACAAGACTTTATCCCCATTTTTTTCGGTTAGCTTAAACGTGCTAAAGCATTGTAGGCAACTTGGTTAATTGTAAAATTTTCAACATTAAACATAAAAGTCCTTCCCAAATTACCCATTGCAACTATTGACAGCGAGACCAGTTTTCAGCTATTACGCGGCATATGTACTGCAAGAAACCATCAAATATGTTAAAATAAGTTTATGGAAAAACTTTAACATACCGTGTTTTAAGAGTCGAACACCGCTTCCTTAACGAAGTTTCACGAGTTACCGCATACTGCCCTGCATTTTTCAACTAACTAAATATGAAGCGAGGAGTGATTTTTAATGAAAAAAGTGTTCATTTGCTGTTTTGTTTTGATCTTAGTCCTAATTACATCCAGCCTGTCCATGGGAAATGATTTAAGCGAGTTGATAAAGGTCCACAGAAACAAGGTAATACTCGAAGTGAACTCTATCAGGGTTACCACAGACAATTTTCTATACAATGGGACCACGTATGTTCCAATCCGTGCGGTTTCCGAGCTTTTAGGCAAGGATGTAGGCTGGAATGCGTATACCAATGTTGCCAGCATCAATGAAATCAAGTACGAAAAAGAACCGCTTTCAAGGCTTCTCCCGGACAAAACCGGTTATAAATGGATATACGAAGGTTTTGCGGAATATGGTCACCAGATGGAGCTTGATAGGATAATCGATGAACCGCAAAAGAGGATATATTCGATTAGCGGTGAAGTCGGCGATCCATCCGGTGGAGAAAGCACAATAGACAGAAATATAAGCATAAAATATACTATTGAGGAAAACCGGCTTATTCAGGAAAAAACCGAACATGCGATGCTTGACTCAAAATACAATAAGCTTATCTTAATAAAAACCCCTCTTACAGTTGGGACATTTTGGTCTGAAACGGTGGTTGATAAAAGCGGCAAGAAAACTCTAATAAATTCGCTTATTAAAAAGGCTGAATTGACCGATGACAACAAGATGAAATATACCGTAAAATATGAGGACACAAACTCCGGTTATTATGAAGAAAGAATAATAAAAGAGGGAGCCGGGGTCATTGCCTTTGAAAAGCTTCTTGAGCTGGAGGATTCCAGTTTTCCGGTGAGTTATTTCACGTATGTCAGCGGAGACCTTAACACTATTCAGCTTAAATTATACTTCCCCGATAATAATGCAGAAAAAGTTCATCTGGAGAAAAGGGATGTGCTGGTTGCAGATGCCCAGACGGCAAGGGCAGTCGTCAAAGCGCTGATCAATGGTCCCTCAGGAAGCGGCCTGAATCCTTCAATCCCTGAAGGCACAAGACTATTGAATATTTATATACAGAACGGAACATGCTATGTTGATTTTTCGAGGGAATTTATAGTAAATCACTCCGGCGGCAGCGCCGGTGAATTGATGACCCTGGCATCCATAGTCAATTCCCTTACTGAATTCAATACTATTGACCGGGTACAGATACTTGTAGAGGGCAAATCCGGTGAAACACTTGGACACATTCTTCTTGCCCAGCCCTTTGAAAGAATGGCTGATTTAATCGGATAGTTCAGTTTGGTTGACAAAGTCTGACGGCGCTCAATGTCGCACACTCACTATCGCACATATCCAGCGAGGATACGATGGTCAAGCCAGGTTTTTGTGGGAAGTTAAGAAGGGATAGGCGAATAAAGCATCTATCCCTTCTTCTTTTATACGGCGTGCAACATGGATTGGAACAGAAGCAAACAGATTGCGACAGGGACGGCGGACTGTGCGATGGGCTCTAACTGGTAAGCGGTTTTCCATATTTCCTGGCGGGTAAAGACCCGTTAGTTGACTTGGCCGCAAAACCCGAATACAATGTTACTTATAAAATGAATTTTGGTTCATTTATATACATCATAAACTCAGAGGTGATTTCCCGTGGCATACAGGCAGACAAACAAAGTAAAAGAGAAACTGGATCACAAAAAAAGGGAAATTATTAAGACCGCGCGGGAAGTGTTTGCGGAAAACAGCTATCAGGGAACATCGATAAAAACTGTGGCCAAGAAAGCAAAAATTGCCACAGGGACTCTTTATCTTTATTTTACAAACAAAGAATCCTTAATTAACATGATTGTCGATGAAATGTTCAGTGAGCTTCTGGGATGCATCAAGGATGAGCGGGCTATGTACACGGACGGCTTTGACAAGTTGCAGGCATCCATGGAGGCCTGTATTAAGGTTTTTATTAAAGAAAAAAACATGGCTAAAATCCTTTTGATTCAGGTCCCCGGAGTCAACAACGCTTTTAACTCCCGCTTGATTGAAATAGAAAACGAGCTGATCAAGCTGACCAAAGAAGATCTTGACGAACTGAAAACCCAGGGGAGGCTGAGCGGTGATGATACGCTGGTCAGCGCCATGGCTTTTGTGGGAAGCTTCCGGCAGGTAATCATCAACTGGCTCAGGGAAGAAAAACCTGAAAATCTGGAAGAAGCTTTTGCGACACTCATGAGATATAATCTTAGAGGACTAGGAAAAGCCTGAATAATTTCCGGCGGGGAAATGATGAAGATGAACAATGACTATCTCTCAATTAAATCATTGAAAGTTGAATATATGCAAAACGGACAGGCGCTTACCGCGCTGGAGTCGGTTGATTTATCCCTCCCCCAGGGTAAAACAGGGGTTATTATTGGCCCCTCCGGATGCGGCAAGAGCACTCTTCTAAATGTACTGGCCGGTTTGAATCCCCGTTATTCCGGCAGAGTTATGATAGATGGCCGGACACCCGAGGGCGGAGGAGAAACAGCGTTAATCTTACAGGATTACGGCTTACTTCCCTGGAAGACAGTCTGGGATAATGTGATTTTGGGAATGCAGCTTAGAAAAAAGACTCACCGGGCAACCAAAACAGCGGCGGAAGCAGTTCTGGACAAATTAGGCCTTTTGCCTATGGCCAGGAGGTACCCGGCCCAACTGAGCGGGGGCCAAAGACAGCGTGTCGCCATTGCCCGGGCTTTAATCCTGGACCCCAAGCTACTCCTCATGGACGAGCCCTTCTCTTCCCTGGATGCCTTGACCCGGGAAGAAATTCAGGATTTTCTCCTGAAGATTTGGGAGGAAACCCAACTGACTATTTTGCTGATTACCCACAACATTGAGGAGGCCGTGTTCCTGGGGCAAAAGATTTTTATCATGTCCCCCTGCCCGGGAAAAATAGAACAGGCAGTGGACAACATAATGGCTGGGGATTACAACCTGCGGGGACGTGTCCAGTTCCTGGAGATGTGCAGTTTTCTGCGCTCATTCCTGCACAGGAGGGGAAACTATGGGATGGGTGCTTAAGAAGGCCGGAAAAACCCTGCCTCTTCTATCTGCAGTGATAATTCTTCTTATTGCATGGTGGCTTCTCTCCCTGGGATTAAAAAGCCCTGCGGTTCCACCGCCTCTGGAAGCTTTAAAAAGCTTGTGGCGCAGTATGCAGGGAGATCTCCCCGCCCACCTGGGAGTCAGCCTCTATCGTATTCTTGTAAGCTTGTTTTTGGCAACGGCAATGGCGGTGCCTTTAGGTCTTTTTTTAGGAAAAAATCCGGAAATGGATACCAAAGCGGCCCCCCTGATTTATCTGACCTATCCGGTTCCCAAAGTGGTATTTATGCCCATTCTGCTGATAGTACTGGGAATTGGCGATGTCTCCAAAATAGTTTTGATTACGCTTATTGCATTCTATCAGATCCTGGTCACTACCCGTGATGCTGCCAAGAACCTGGATAAAGAATATGTAATTTCCGTAAGATCTCTGGGCGCCGGTTCCTGGGATTTATACCGCCACGTTTATCTGCCCGGATGCTTGCCGTCAATTCTAACTTCCTTAAGACTGGGGCTGGGTACGGCAATGGCTGTCCTCTTTTTGGTGGAAACCTACGCCACCCAGAAAGGAATAGGCTTTTTTATCCTGGATTCGCTGAGCCGGATGAATTATGAAGAGATGTTTGCCGGAATCATAGCCATGGGGTTAATGGGTTTTGTTCTTTACTTGCTCCTGGATAAGGCGGAAAAAAATTTATGCGCCTGGATTCACACCTAAAATTCAATTCAAAAAAAATAGCTTTTCCATAAGGTAACCAATGGAGAATAAAATACTGAAAACCAGGCCTAAACGGGCGGTTCCTGCCAGTGTGGCGTTAAGAGGAACACCCCTTTTCGTGCGAATGTCCCGCACCAGCGGGGGGACTAAAGGCAAAGACAGCCAGGAAACCAGAATCCATGCAGAGGTCTGGCCGTACAGATACATCACGAGAGGCACGGCCATGGAAGCGATCAGCAGGAGATAGTACTCCATTTGAGCGCCGAACGGACCCAGGCGGACGGCTACAGTCCTCTTGCCAGCTGTTTTGTCGGTTTCCAAATCCCTGAAATTATTGACTACTAAAAGGGCGGATATTAAAAACCCCATAGGCAGCGAGGCCCAACAGACCACTGTGCTAAGTTCCAGGGCCTGGACATAATAAGTTCCGCAGACAGCCACCGGTCCAAAAAAAATAAAGACCAGGATTTCACCAAACCCATGATATCCAAGAGGGAAAGGCCCCCCGGTATAGGCAATCGCCGCGACAATAGATAGAATCCCAATCACAAGTATAGGCCATCCGCCTGCCCAGATAAGATAGGTCCCTATCAGAAAGGCAAGGGCAAAAACCACCCACATGCCGGCCATGACCTGGAGGGGTGTTAAGAGGCCGGCCTGAGTTACCCTCATAGGGCCTGTTCTCTCTTTGGTATCAGTGCCCTTAATGAAATCAAACACATCATTGGCCAGGTTGGAGCCGATCTGCAGAAGCAGGGCGGCAGCCAGAGCCGCCACCGCCGGACCGAAATTAAACACGCCGTCGCCCAGAGCCAATGCCGTGCCCACCACCACGGGTCCCATGGCAGCAGGCAGTGTTTTAGGGCGAATGGCCAGCATCCATATTTTGAAACTGCTAAAGTTTTCACCAGGTTGTGCCATGTTTAACCCCCCGGCTTGCATATCGTTTTTGTTATTCGTGTTTTCATAAAGTAATCCTGCCTTATTAAATTGTTACCTGCGGGGTTCGAGTCTATCATAAATAAGCCTATTGACTTTTAGTCAGGGAGATTTTATGATAGCATTAATGAAATGAATACACATTCATTTCATTAAATTGAGAACTATTCAAGGGGGAATTGCCAGTGGGTATGCGAAGAAAGCTTAAATTAGTACTGGCGCTGTTTTTGGCGCTGAGTTTGCTCGCCGGGTGCGGGCCGAAAATTGAGACAGCCGGGAAAACGGCGCAGGAACAGCTGAAAATAGGGGTATTACCCATTGAGGATATTATGCCTTTGCTGGTAGCGGAACAGAATGGCTACTTTGCCCAGGAAAACCTCCACGTGGACATCATGCGTCTGCAGAGCGCCGTGGAACAGGTCAACGCTATGCAGTCAAGACAGCTTGACGGGATGGTAACTGACATGATTATAGCTGCCATGCTGAAAGATTCCGGGCAGGATATCAAGATCACCTCCGTGACCCTTGGTGTAACTCCCCTGGAAGGCAGTTTTGCCATTGTGGCGGCCCCGGAGTCCGATATAAAAACTATAGCTGATTTAAAGGGTAAAAAAGTTGGTATTGCCTTTAATACAATTGTTGAGTATATTCTTGACGGTTTACTGACCGACGCTGGGATAAACCCGTCTGAAGTGGTCAAGACTTCCATCCCTAAAATTCCCCTGCGCATGGAGATGCTTTTCAGCAAACAGATTGACGCCGTTGTTGTGCCTGATCCCCTGGTGACATTTGCTGAGTTTAAAGGAGCCAGAATCATCGCCCAGGACACAGAGCGGAACCTTTCCCAGGCGGTTGTGCTTTTCGACCGCAAAATACTGGATGAAAAGAAAGGCGCTGCGGAAGCTTTTTACCGGGCCTATACCAGGGCTGTTGATGATCTGAACAACCATCCGGAAGACTATAAGCAATTGATGATTGATAATGTGAATATACCGGAGCCCATTGCCAAAGACTACAGCCTTCAGCGGTACCCCAGGCCTCAGCTGCCAGCCGAGGAAGACGTCAACAATATACTCAAGTGGATGAAAGCCAAAAACTTGTTGAAAAACGACTTGAAATATATTGACCTGGTCCATAAAATATAACTGGTCCATTAAAAAAATCAAAATAAGGGATAGGGGCATGGAGCCTCTATCCCTCTTTTTTATGCGGCGGTAACGACAGTTTATAAAGGAAATTGTTTATCCAGTTTTTTGTGCTTGAATGTTTTGGTTCTGCTGGCATATTCAGAAACGGTCTGTCCGTTTCCTATCAACCTGTACTTGTAAATTACCAGTCCTTCCAGGCCTACCGGCCCCCTGGCGTGAATCTTGCTTGTGCTTATCCCCACCTCCGCGCCCAGGCCGTAGCGAAAACCGTCGCTGAAGCGCGTGGAACAGTTCCAGAATACATTGCCAGAGTCAACCAGGGCCATAAACCTGGCCGCCCTGTCCTTACTTGCTGTAATAATGCTGTCCGTGTGTCCGGAGCCGTAACGGTTGATGTGGCTGATCGCTTCATCAACATTGTCTACTACTTTAATCGACAGCTTGTAGTCAAGATATTCAGTCTTCCAGTCTTCCTCCGTGGCCGGTTCGGCGGGAATAATTTCCCTGGTCCTGGGGCAGCCGGCTATAGCCACCTGTTTTTGGTCCAGGGCTTCTTTTAATACCGGTAAAAACCCGGCAGCCGCCTTTTCATGCACCAGCAGAGTCTCAGCCGCGTTGCACACGGCCACGTACTGGGTCTTGGAATCGACCACAATATTAACCGCCATGTCCGGATCGGCGTCTTCGTCCACATAACAGTGGCAGATACCGTCCGCGTGCCCCATGACGGGAATCCTGGAGTTGTCCATGATGTGCCTGACAAATTCATTTGAGCCTCTGGGTATGATCAGGTCGATATATTCATCCATCTTCAGCATTTCACCGACCTGGGCCCTGGTCTCCAGGAGCTTCAGCCAGTTGGCGGGGACCCCCGCCTCTTCTGTGGCCTTGATGATGACATCCGCCAGGATACGGTTGGTTTCCATAGCTTCAGAGCCGCCTTTGAGCAGCACACCGTTGCCGCTTTTCAGGCAGAGGGTGGATATCTGCACCAGGGCATCCGGCCTTGATTCAAAAATGACGCCGATAACCCCAATCGGACAGGTGGTCTTATACAGTTCCAGGCCATCGTCCAGCTCAGTCGCGAATATGGTCCTGCCGACCGGGTCTTCCAGGCCGACCAGGCTGTAAATCCCGTCAACCACGTCTGCTATCTTGGTTTCATCAAACTTCAGCCTTTTCATTAGAGGCTCCGGGAGGTTTTCACCCTTGCTCCTGATTAAATCTGCCTGGTTGGCCTTGATGATCTCACCCTGACGTTCAATCATAGCCCTGGCAACCTGCTCCAGCGCCCTGTTCTTCTCGTCCGCGCCCATGGCGGCCAGCGCAATGGAAGCATCCTTCACCTGGCGGGCAAATTCACCGATACCCATACTACCATCTCCTTTACTGTGGGGTCAGGCTTGCGTTATTGCGTTTTCGTTGTTGCTTATAAAGTAAGCCGAGAGAACCGTCCCCTCGCCTTGTCTCACTACCAGCTGCGTCCGCCACCACCGCCGAAGCCGCCGCCTGAAAATCCACCGCCCCCGAAGCCTCCCCTGCCGCCTGTTCCGCTCGACCGCGGCGCGGAGAACATCGCTGACCCCAGGCTTGTTGTCATCGAGTTGACGGTCCTGGTGAACACATAGGGGCTGAATGTCCTTAAGCCGACCGGCGAGACATACCATTCCGGCTGTTCCTGGTAGATCCCTTCGAAGGCCCTGGCCCAGTTGTCCGCAACATCAAGCGCTATGGCATAGGGCAGGAATTTGGAAAAGAGGTCTTTGTCTCCCATCCTCTCGATCCTGTCTTTTTCCACACGGTTCAGGAATTCCTGAAAGCCTAGGATGTCCATATAGGCTAAACTCCCCGCCTTTGTCTTCGCGGGCATCGCATTGGCAAAAGCAAGCACGGTCAGGCCCGTCAGTATCCCGGCCGCAAAGACCTGGCCTTCGGCGGCGTAGGAATTAACCGCCGTGTTGAGAAGAACTCCGAGAAGCGTGACGATGACCCAGGCAATGACCCCTGCGATGATGTAGAAGTTTCTAATACTGTCGGGCCTCTTCAGAAAATATTTTTTCCTGACCATCTCGGTGTAGAGAGACGCCTTTAATGTATCCATATTTTTATAGAACTTATTCTTCATACCGGATACGAAGATACCCTGCAGCCCCCCTGAAAAAACACGGTCCATCAACAGCTGCTCAAAGGCGCTGAGACCGGCGTCCGGTTCCTTGACCTTGACCAGGTAGTAGTCGGTAGAATCAAAGAGGACCCCTTCTTTTTTTGTCTCCTCGATCTTCAGGTATCCCTTCACTCCAAGACCTATGATGGTAGAAGTGATGTCACGCGGGTCAACTTTTTCATCAACGAGGGTACCCACCTCGGCCGGTGTAAGCGGTGTCCCGTTGAATTCCGGAGGCTCGTACCTGACAGTTACGGCCTCCCTCACCTTCGGGTCTCTACCCCTCTTACGCCACAGGTTGATCATGAACAGCAGCGAAAAGACAGGGAAAAGAAATACCCAGTTTTCTCTAAAATTCAAAGCCCATAAAAACTTTGTCAACGGCGAGGGAGGCGCAACCAGTCCTTTATCCCATCCCAGAGCTATTGTAAAGCCCTCCCCTGCCCCGAGGCTTTTTGTGGTATAGAACTGACCTAAATTGTATGACGCGTCAAAGCCGCACTGCGACTCACCTGAACCGTAAACACCAGTGAAGCACTCGGCCTGGAGCTCTTGGCTGATATCCTTCGCTTTTATAGTGACATTGGCGGATGCTTGATAAATGGGCGCATCCCAGTCGTTTCCCGTGACGTTCCAGTACAGCTGGTCGTAGTCATCAAAGAAGAGTATGGCGTTCTCGACTTTGTAGGTGATTATATAGGTCTGAATGCCGTTCACATATTTATTAGCATCGCCGATTTTAATACTTATAACATTGCCCTGCCTGGTGACGTTATACTTCCATTTCACCCCTGCTCCATTGGTGACGGATATTACCTTCAGAGGAGTCTTTATGGTATTGTTCAGCTCATCTTTGTACTTGAAGGGAATCTCCCGGTAAATACCGTGTTTCTGTCTGCTGAAGTTCACGTCTATGACTTCTTTAACTATGAAAGATGAATCTTCATTGACCGTGATATCCGAGTGGAATCGATCTATGATGTAGTCCTGCGCGTTTGCGGCAGATGGGTATATAGCCAGAATCAACAAGATTAAGCAGACCAGGTATACTGTTCTCCTCATGGGAAAATCACCTTTACGGGCTTTCTCTCGGACTCCGGCTCATCTAGGACAAAAAACTCTTCCCGCCTGAAGCTGAACATTGACGCGATAATATTTGACGGCACGGACTCGATCATGATGTTGAAGTCACGGACCACCGCGTTATAATACCTCCTGGCATTCTCAATGTTGTTCTCGAGCTCCTGAAGCTGGGACTGGAGCTGGGTGAAATTTACGTTTGCCTTCAGTTCGGGGTATGCTTCGGCAACTGCAAAAAGGCTTTTTAACGTCTCTCTCAGCATATTTTCGGCCTTGGCCTTGTCGGCAGGAGTAGCTGCCTGCATGGCCATCGATCTTGCCTCTGTTACCTTAACAAACACAGATTTCTCATGAGCCGCGTAACCTTTTACAGGCTCAACAAGGTTTGGCACGAGGTCGTACCGCTTTTTAAGCTGGACATCGATATCGGACCATGAGGACCTCACAGTGTTCCTGAGGCGGACAAGTTTGTTATATATTGCTATGACGGCAAAGACAAGGATTAAAATGGCTCCGAGAGCGATCAGCATCTGCATGATGATTCCCTCCTTTATTATGGGTTTATAGATTAATTAAACGAACTTAAATTATAAAGAGAACTATTCTCTAAATAGATCAATCTTCCTTTTAACAATTAAATTTTAATTAGATGCAGGAAAAATGTGTTTATACAGTTAAATTAGTATAAAGGTTGCTGTCAACTATTAACGAAAAGTAGATAGGAAACCTGTCCAACATCAACAATAGAATTTGCAGGTATGTAAAAATACTTTAGATCCGGTTGAACTGTTTTAACCTTTTTTACGTCTATATTATATAGAGGTTTAACGAGCGGAAAGTTACCATAACCTTGAAGGGAACGACAGTAGAACTCTGGATCGATAACAATTACGCCAGGGTAAACGGTGAGTACATGCTTATTGATGATGAAAACTTGCAGGTAGCGCCGATTATCGTGGAGCCGGGCAGGACAATGCTGCCGTTGAGGTTCATAGCCGAAAGCCTGGGCTCCAGGGTGGAATGGAACTCCAGCGAACAAGAAGTAACCGTGATTTACCCCGCGCCGTAAATTATTAATAAACCGGCAAATAATTGTTTTAAATATTGATACGGATAGCCGCTCAAACGAGCGGCTATTCATTTAAACAAGGCGTAGACCAGTAAAATTAAGCCTAATATTAGTATGACCCGGCCTGCTATAACAATGCGCCAGTACCAGTACCGGCTGCCTGTGCCCAGAGCGTCCCGGATACCCCGGTGTGGGACCAGCCAGCTAAAGAGGCCGGCGCCCAGTATCCCTGAAACGATTACCATATTGGTGCCGCCCAACTGGTCTATTACCTCCAAAAATGGCCGCCCAGCCAGGGTGCATTTTAACGGTGTGAAGCTTAAGGCAGAGGGCAGACCCAGGACAATCATTAAAGCTGCTACGGCATGAACCGCCTTGGCGTTGCCAAGAGAAAACTCCTCGGCAAACGCAGCAACCATTACTTTCAGACCGGCCAGGCACGAGCTGAAGGCAGCCGCAAAAAAGAGGCTAAAGAAGAGTACGGCCAGAAGACCACCCCAGGCAATGTTATCGAAAACCATCGGCAAAATGACAAAAGCCAGTTGACTTCCTTCATCCGGGGCCAAGCCAAAAGTAAAAACGAGGGGAAAGATCATCCATCCGGCCAAAAACGCTACCGTGGTTTCTGTCAGGGTAACGATTAAAGAAGCCCTGGGGACATGAACCTTAGGTGGAATATAGCTGCCATATGTTATCAGGTACCCTTGTCCGATAGCCAGGCTGTAGAATGCCTGACCGATGGCAAACATCCAGAGGCGTGTTTCCTTAAGCAGTGAATAGTCGGCTTTGGTCAGAAACTCATACGCCTGCGCCCAACCCGCGGTGCTGCGGGCGAACAGAACCAGCATGATTACGATCAGCAGCAGCAGAGGCATTAACAATTTGGATATAAATTCAATGGCTGTTACACCCCTGATCAACAACACGCCGGCCAAGGCCACCACTATAAAAAAATACCAAACCGAGGCATAACCCCGGGTAAACTCTTCGAAAGGTTTTACATTCCCAATGATGCTCGAAACAGCATAACCCAGGGTCCAACCGGTCACTACCAAGTAGTAGCTGGTGATTACCACTGTCAATGAGACAACGCCCCAACCGATAACCGCGCCCCATCGATGCACTTTGCGGTACGTCGCAACGGTATTTCCCATGGCCAGCCTGCCTACCGCCACTTCCAGCATCATTATCGGCAAAGCCACCAGCA
Organism: Pelotomaculum sp. UBA3103; assembly: GCA_002365855.1. GTDB lineage: Bacteria > Bacillota > Desulfotomaculia > Desulfotomaculales > Pelotomaculaceae > UBA3103. The sequence goes on from DFAP01000034.1 coordinate 16,624, forward strand.
TCAGCACGGTAAAGTAAGCGATAATGAAGGCTGCGCCACCGTTTTCTCCCACCATATAGGGAAAACGCCACAGGTTTCCCAACCCTACGGCCGCGGCAGTCATAGAAAAAACAAAACCAACCTCCGAGGACCACTGCGCCCTCTGGGGAAAAGAGTTATAGGAAAGATTGCTGTCGTTAAATCGCTGTTTCATGGCAAACCTCTTGAGCAAGATTACCTATTACAAGCTTTATACTTCCTGGCGAAAAATCGTCAGGACATTAGCCTTATTAATTTACTGCAGGGATGGCAGAGAATGCAACGAATGACATATTAGGAGTTATTAAGAGTTTTTTTTATGATATCATAAAAACATTGTTGTTTCTAAATCAACTGACGGAGGTATATGAAATGAAAGAGTTATCTAGAACGACTGATACCTTTACAGAATCTGTCATTCGTCAGATGGCCAGATTATGCAGAGCTGCGGGCGGTTATAACCTTTCCCAGGGTTTTCCTGATTTCGACAGTCCCATGCCAATAAAGGCAGCAGCCATTGCAGCCATTAATAAGGAACTAAATCAATATTCCATCACATACGGAGAACCGGTACTGCGTGAAGCTATCAGCAAAAAGGCTCTAACATATAATGGGGTAAAATGCGATCCGGAAACTGAAATCACAGTAACCTGCGGGGCTACTGAAGCAATGATTGCGTCTCTCAAGGCTATAATTAACCCGGGCGATGAGATAATAATATTTGAACCTTTTTATGAAAACTACGGGCCGGATGGGATACTATCCGGTGCGACCCCCAGGTATGTTACATTGCATCCTCCTGACTGGTCTTTTTCATCCGAAGAATTGGCCAGGGCTTTCAATCATAAAACAAAAGTAATTGTTATTAATACACCTCATAATCCTACCGGTAAGGTTTTTACACGACAGGAACTTGAAGAAATTGCAAGGTTGTGCCTCAAATGGGATACTTACGCCATAACGGACGAAATATACGAACACATTCTTTATAATGGCGCCGAACATATTTCCATAGCAGCCTTGCCTGGAATGGGCAACCGGACTATAACCATTAATTCGATTTCAAAAACTTATGCCGTAACAGGATGGCGTGTGGGTTGGGCAATCGCCAGCGAACCAATTACGCTGAGCATCCGAAAAGTTCATGATTTTCTTACCGTTGGCGCGCCGACCCCTTTTCAGCATGCAGCTGCTGTAGCCTTGGAATTACCAGATGAATACTACAAAGGTCTGCAAGAGCATTACGAAAAAGCAAGGGATTTTCTCTTTAAAGTCTTGAACAGGACTGGTTTCAATCCATACAAACCTGAGGGAGCTTACTATATCATCTCAGATATACAGGATTTAATGAAGAAATTAAACGTTTTAGATGATTTCTCCTTCTGTAAAAAGTTAATTGAAATTACGGGAGTGGCAACAGTACCGGGATCTTCTTTTTACTCTGACCCTGAAAAAGGAAAATACCAGGCCAGGTTTTGTTTTTGCAAAAAATGGGACACGTTATACGCAGTTGAAAAAGCGTTGTATAAAGTCAGCAGTTAACGCCAAATTCTAATTTAAACAGGGGGCTTTTATGAAACACACATATTTATTCCAGGAAGGCACGTGGAATACAAAAGGGACTTATTACGACGAAAACAACAACCCTTTAAGTGTTGAAGGACAATCCGAAATAACCCACCTTAAAGAACTGTGGTTTAATGACAGTTATATGAGTGTTCAGGGAGATACTCCGGTAAAATTAATAAACAAATATGAGATAGCTCCCTTTGAGAAGGAATTTACCATGTGGCAGTCCGTTAACCCGGCATTAGGAAGGTTATTGGGAAGATTTGTGGTCGTTGAGGACTCCATCATCTCTCTGTTCAGCTCGGGGAATGGAGAGTATTTTGGCAGCGAGTTCGTTACAAAAATAAATGATTCAGAGTATACCGGGAAAGGCGTTTTATATAACGCTGCCGGCAGGATATCCTCCTGGTCTGTACAACTCACCTGGGAGAATTTTTGATTAAATTGATGAGGCACGGGCAATGCGTCAAAAACCGGTCATGAACCCGTTGCTGAACCAGGCCGGCAAATGCCGCGCTTCCGCATCCTCACCAAATACCCTTTCAGAAAGTGTCAGGACGGCTTTTTTGATGTACTCGTGATCACCGTACGGGTAAAAGCGCTTGATTCGGTTGATTCCTTTGCAGTTTTCGGGGTCGGATGTAACAACCAGCGCCCTGCAGGAAAAAGGTCTTGCTTCATAAACCGTGCATTCTCCCCTCTCTGATAAAAAAATGCATGGTATTTTTTTGTTAAAATACCCTTTTGCCAAACGGGCAACGGCTTCCTCGCTTTTATGCTTATACCCGCGCTGCGGGTACTCTTTTGCGCGGGCCAGGTAATTATTGTACAGGTTATTCTGGACATCTTTACTGAGGCTGCCTGTAACATAGTCTTTTACAAGGTCCGCCTCAAGCCGGCTGATCGTAACATACAGGCAGCAGCAGTGCGCGCAGCCTTTCCCGCAGGAGTAAGCACCGCTGAAGAACTCGTGCATAGCGTCATATATTCGATAGATCTCTTTAAGCAGGTTAAAGCCCGAGTATATATCCAGAGAGCCGCTGCCGGCGACAATCTCTTCAAGCAGCGCCGTTAACCTGTTGGCTATAACGCTCAGGTCGTTTCTGACATAAACCGCTCTTTCCCCCCTGTAATTTACGAAGGCGACCTCTTTGCCAAGGCAGCATTTTTTATATTTCAACCCGCTGCCGCACCGGCAGGGCTCATTTCTTCCCGCGGCAACCTTCCCCAAAAAATATCCCCCCCTAATATCACGGAGTCAACTTCCTTCCTCCAGCTAATAAAACGTATGGGTAATAGAGGTGGGATATACCGTTAAAATGTATGCAAAGGCATGCTGGTTTTATTTGGCCATGGTTTCTTTCATCCAGTCCATCAGGCTCAGCCCGTGTTTGCCCCTGATATTGTCCACATCATCCATCCCGCATATCTGCCCGTCCCGGACGGCTACCACCATGTCCAGGACCGGTTCCGCTTCGGCTACTTCATGGGTTGACATGAGCACCGTCTGTTCATCCAGGTTCGTGTAAGTGATCAAAGACTTGATAATGATATCCCGCACCAGGGGGTCCAGGCCCGCCAGGGGTTCGTCCATCAAGATCAGCGGCGCCTGGCGCGAGAGGGCCAGTAATATTTTAAGCCTGCCCCGGTTTCCCTTGGATAGGTTTTTTGCCTTTTTATCTGGCTCCAGCTGCATGAAGCTCATGATTTCCAGGGCTTTTTCCTGATCAAAATCATCAAAGAGGCCGGCGTTGAAACCGATTGTTTCCTTTGCAGTGAAAAAGGGATAAAGGACATCCAGCTCCGAAAGGTACGCCACCTCACCGGCAATGCGACGGTTAGCCGTTTTACCATTCACTGTCACCGAGCCCTTGGTAGGATGGACCAGGCCGGCCATCAATTTTATTATTGTCGATTTGCCGCTCCCGTTCGGCCCCACCAATCCGATCATTTTCCCCCGGGGCAGGACAAAACTGACGTTGTCTATAGCGTTCTGGCCGGGATATTTCTTGATCACGTTCTTAAATTCTACGATATGGTCAGACATTTAATAATCCCCCCGTTCTTTGGAGTTGGCAAGCTCCTTCCGGACACCTTCAACTATCTCATCCGGGCCGAAGCCCATATCCTTCATATCTGCAATAAAGTTGACGATTTGCTCGTTCTTTAATTCTTCCCGCACCTGCCTCAGCCTGGATTTGCTTTCCGTGATAAAGGTGCCCAGGCCCCGCCTTGTTTCGGCAATCTCCTGGCGTTCCAATTCCGCGTAAACACGCTGGATAGTGTTGGGGTTGACCCCGGATTGTACGGCCATATCCCTGACCGAGGGTAGCTTATCCCCCGCTTGCAGCTCTCCCCGGACCAGCTGTCGGCACAGGCGCCCGACGATCTGCGCGTAGATGGGTTGGTTGGTTTTAAAAGACTGGCTCATAGCTACACCTCTACCTTGTTGTCTATCAGCCAGGCCGAAAGGGCTAATAAAGCCGCGGTAATAAGGAGGTAAAACAATATCTCACCGACATATAAAAAATCAAGGCGGACATCAGTCCTCGGAATCATGAGAACTTGCGGGAGGTTGTGCAGACTGATATTCAGCAAGCCCCAGTGGGTGATTCTTTCATAAAACCAGGTTTGCTGCAGCTGGCCGATTCCCCAGGTGGCCGTGAGAAAAGCGCCAACTCCCGCCAGCCACCGGAAGCGACCCAGGATGTTCTGGGTGGCGGCGGTCACCACCGAAATAAGAGTCGCCCAGGATCCAATATAAATGCTGAGGGCGAAAGTGAATAAAGCAGCATAGAAACCAACCTCGATAAAAGCGGAAAACAAGGTCTGAGGAGTAAAGCCGTGCAACTGCTCGAGTAATGAACTGCTAAAGATTCCCCACAACAGCAGTGCGGCAGCGATGATCATTATAACCAGCATCTGAAACAGGCTTACCAACATCTTTGACGAAAGCAGCATCCAGGCCGGCTGTGGGCAGTGCAGCCAGAGTTGGGGAGTAACCTTCCACTCCCAGGAAAGACTTTTCAGCATATAAATCGCGGGGTAAAACATGAGAAAAATCAAGAGAAATGGCGATGGCGCAATAATAAAAGCTGCGTGGCGCCAGTGAGACTGGTATACCAGCCACAACCCCCCGATCAAGATAATGGATAAGGTTACGAGGTAAGAGTTACGGGTCATGCGAAGTTCCTTTTTTTACAGCGTCGACCAGGCGTTCATTTTTTTTGGACCCCCATTTACTGTATTAGTGTACTACACACATAGTACACTAATACAGGCTGCGCTGTCAATACCGAGGCAGGAGGCACAGAGGCAGCGGCGAGAGGCAGCGGTACCGGGTACCTAAGTTATTAAGTGAAGAAAAAACCGCCACGCGGGCGGTTGCTGTTTACTGTGGAGGATACCGATTCCCTGAAAATTAACGCCGGTAAGGAACATGGCCGAATAAATATTCGTTGTTTTCTTCTGGAGCATTGCTAATTAGTGAGTATAATCTATTATTCTGATCTTATTCCCTAATTTATTTTCTATCGCTGCCTTGATCTGTTTTGCATGCGGGCAAGGAAAACCAATAGGGTTACCTCTTGTAATACATGATGCCAATACTATGATATCCGCACCTCTTTTAACCATTTCTTCAGCTCTTGTTACAGCCTTCTTGCCAGGACAACCACCACAGGAAACCATGCCGATTATTTCAATTTCTTCTTTAATACCATCAAAAGCATATTTCTTTTCTCTTATTATTTTAAAGTCCATTGTCCCCGGGCACATATCTTCCGTTTGCCTGCACCTAATCAGTCCAATCTTCATAAATAGCACGTCCTTTCTTGTGTTTTTATTAACATATTCTTTCATTGTCATGTTTTCACCTGCAAATGATAATCATTATCTTTTTTATCTCCCTTAGAGGATAAAGATATTAATTGTAGAAAAAGTTACAAGTAGCCTATCCATGCTGGAAAGAATGCTCTGGGTATACTGACTGGAAGAGCATCAATACTTCAGGTTAGGAAATCTATATCAAAGGTGGATTACTGTGACCCAACTTACCGATGCAGGTCAAAAAGTTTTTAACGCGCGTTACGCGCTGAGGGATGAAAAAGGTAACATTATTGAAACGTTTGAGCAGGCGGTTTACCGCCTTGCCCGGGCAGCAGCGGGCGCCGAAAAAGAAAACCAGAAACATTGGGAAGAAAAATTCGCCAGTTTGATGGGTGAGCTTCTATTTGTTCCCTCTACTCCCATCTGGGCCAACATGGGAAAACTTGACCGGCCCTGGCAGCCTTCCGCGTGCTTTGTTCTGTCTGTGGAAGATACACTGCATTCCATGTATGAGACATTGATGTCGACCGCCCTTGTTTTTAAATCCGGCGGCGGCGTGGGATATAACTTCAGCAACATCAGGCCGCGTGGTGCCCTGGTGCAGTCAACCAAGGGCAAGGCTTCCGGCGTTGTTGAACTGGTCAAGCTTTACAATGCCTCCTCCAACATGGTCATGCAGGGCGGCGTGCGCCGGGGAGCTTCAATGGCAATAATGAACATTGACCATCCGGAAATTGTTGATTTCATCAATGCCAAGCTGGATGGCGGCCTTACCAACTTCAACCTGTCGGTTGGTGTCACGGATGCTTTTATGGAAGCCCTCGAGCAGGGAGCCGAGTGGCAGCTTTCCTTTAACGGCCAGGTACACGAAGTAATCCCCGCATCCGAACTATGGGAATTTATAGTTAAAGCAGCTCATGCCTGCGGCGACCCGGGTATTATTTTTATTGACCGCCTGCAGAGGCACAACCCCGTACAGGAAAGGGTAATCAATGCAACCAATCCCTGCATTACAGGAGAAACCTGGGTCTCAACAGCTGAAGGCCCACGTATGGTTAAGGACCTTCTCGGCAGGCAGTTTAGGGCCATTATCAACGGAAAACCCTATAAAACCGGAGTAAACGGGTTTTTTAAGACTGCGACAAAGACAGTTGTAAGCCTGAACACTCTTGAAGGTCATAGCCTTAGGCTCACCGCTGATCACAAAGTACTTCGCGTAATTGACAAAACCCGCCATGTTTTAAAGAGTGAATGGACACTTGCTTCCAACCTGGCGCCCGGTGATAAGATTGCCCTGCATAATCATCGACTCCTTAAGAAGTGGCCCGGTTCTTTAACTGAAGGGGAGGGATACCTGCTGGGCCTCCTGGTTGGAGACGGGGTTTTAAAGAATGATTCCGCCGTTCTGAGCGTCTGGCACAGGGAACCTGCCGTGAATGACACCGGGTTGAACGGTAGTTTCTCCATGATGAAGGCGGCGTTAGATTTTGCCATGGAATTACCCCACCGCCGTGACTTCACCGGATGGTCCCTGATAAGGGGGCGGAACGAGTACAGGTTAAAGTTGGGATACCTGAAAGATCTGTCCGAAAGAATGGGGTTGCGACCAGGGAACAAAACGATTACGCCTGAAATAGAAAAAGCCTCTTCTGACGGTTACGCCGGCTTTTTAAGGGGGTTTTTCGATGCAGACGGTACAGTTCTCGGAGACCAGAACAAGGGAGTAAGCATTCGCCTGTCACAGAGCAATTTAGAAATCCTTCACGCCGTTCAGCGGATGCTGCTGAGATTCGGTATTGCCAGCACCGTTTATGAGAACAGGCGGCCCGCTGGTGTAAAACTCCTGCCGGACGAAAAGGGTGGACTAAAAGAATATAGTGTCAAGACGCAGCATGAACTGGTAATCAGTAATGATAACATCCTGGTTTTTGCTGACTGTATTAACTTTGGGGATAGTGAAAAGAACAAAAAGTTAAACCGGTTAATTGAAGGTTACAGGCGAAATGTCAATCGCGAGCGCTTTTTAGCAACAGTATCATCTATTACCGAGGACGGCACAGAAGATGTCTACGACGTGCAGGTGCCGGGTGTTAACGCTTTTGACGCCAATGGCATCTTTGCACATAACTGCGGCGAACAACCTTTATACCCGGGCGAATCCTGCCTCTTGGGAAGCATAAACCTGGCCCGGATGTTATCAGAAGACAGCCGGATCAACCATGACTTGTTTAAAGATACGGTTTCTACTGCTGTCCGATTCCTGGACAACCTTATAGATGTCGCAGAGTACCCTCTGCCTTTAATTGCGGAAGCAACCAGGGCAACACGAAAAATCGGCCTGGGCTTCACAGGCCTTGCCGACGCCCTGATTAGGGCGGGTCTGCCCTATGACTCCAAAGATGGCAGAAAATATGCGGGTTATATTACAGAGCTGATGAGGAAAACTGCCGGCGAAACCTCCCGGGAACTGGCAGAGGAAAAAGGCTGTTTCCCTGAGTGGGAGCACAGCACATTTTACCCCGAAGAGAAACGAAGAAACGCCACCTGCGTCACTATTGCTCCAACCGGCTCTGTAACTACCATGGCCGGCTGCGAAGGATACGGCATCGAACCGATATTTGCGGTAGCTTACAAGAAATCAACTTATGTAGCAGGGGATTTTGAAGTATTCAGCCCGTTGTTCCTTGAAGCGTGCCGGAGGCACGGAGTTGCAAAAGACATCCTGGAGGAAGTGGCCCGGCGGGGCGACTGCCAGGGCATAGACGGGATCCCTGAAGAAATATCAGCGATTTTTAAAGGAGCTCAAGAGATTTCCCCTGAGAATCATATTCTAATGCAGGCTGAAGTTCAAAACCATGTGGACAATGCCGTCAGCAAAACTATCAACCTGCCAAAAACCGCCACTACTGAAGATATTGAACAATGTTACAGTATGGCCTACGAACTCGGTTTAAAAGGCATTACAGTTTTCCGCGACGGTTGTAAAGAAGGCACGGTAACAGTGGGCAGGAAGGCAGACTCTCCGGGGAAAACAGTGTTAAGTCGCGGTGAAATATTACCCAGGCCGAGAAGCGCCCACGGTATGACCCACCGGCTGGATACCGGCTGTGGCAAGCTGTATCTCACCGTCAATTACCAGCCTGACAGCGGCGAGATTTTAGAAACGTTCATCACTACCGGGTCAGACGGCGGCTGCCTGGTATATACCGAGGCCGCATCAAGGCTTATCAGCCTGGCGATTCGCGGGGGTATACCGGTTGAAGAGATAGTCGAGCAGTTACAGGGCACTCACTCCTGCCCTTCTTACATGCTTGCCAAAGGCAAGGGCAGAAACCTTTCGCCCGGCAAGTCCTGCGCTTCGGCGATAGCATACAAGATAGCTAAAATTAAAGCAGAGTTGGATAAGAGGTTCAACGGAGACAGCGGACATGAAGAAATGATGGCGGATGGAACCCTGTTTTGCGAGTGTGGGCAAATACTTGAGCGGGCCGAAGGGTGTTTGATTTGCAGAAGCTGCGGTTTCTCGAAATGCTAAGTGGATGTTCAAACAAGTGAGTCAGCCAAAATTATTTCTTACAGTAAAATACAATTTCGTGTTTTCCTATACCGAGTTTTTTTTCAAAATACCCGCACTTGCATAAAAATATAAAATATATTTTTTTTGAAGCCTCCACCAGCGACTCAAAATTACCCTGCCCCTATTCCTAACCGGTCATTCTCGTAGAAAAAAGTGGCCCCGCTGCTTAAAAACAGTTTACTGCAGGGCCACCTTCCATGTCTACACATTTGTTTTTGTGAATTAACCTTCGCTTTCTGAACCTTCAAGTTCAGAGAGTCTCTTTTCAATTTGGGATAGCTGATCCTTCAGAATTTTTGCTTCACTTGACAGATAAGCTTTTTCATCTTGCGGGTCAGGCTGGTTGTTATAGGTATAATTAGGTACAGGGATGTATTGCTGAGCGCTATACTGGTATCCCCCGCTGAAAGGACGTCTTAAACAGCGTCCCCGGAATCCCCGGCCGTTGCTCTGGCCGAAACCCGCTCCCTGTCCGCGCCCATAGCCATACCCGAAAAACGGTACCGAATTCATATAACCCGGCGCTCCATTGCCAGCGCAATACCCGGTTCCTCTACCACTGCGAGGCCCTAATCCAAGCGGTCCAGTCCTGTCTCCTCCAGGCATAATGGTACACCTCCTTCTTTTAATATTCATGTATTTAAGAGCAAATAAAACCGTTGAAAAACATACAACCGGCTATTATAAACATCTGTAATCTGTCAATTACCTTCTCCTCCTACCCGGCCCTGCCCACGGCGGGGGGCCCCATCCATGTCCGTGGTGGTGGTTTGAATGTTCCGTCCCACACGACGGACACAGCTGGTTCCTTCCCCTCTTTGCGTCAAGGAGATTTTCCCATTCATAACCGCAGGAATGGCAAAACCAGCGTCCGACTATCTTGTGATTTCCAAACTCTATTCTTATTGTCTTCCCTTCTATTATTGCAGCGGCCAACTTGGTTCTGGCCGAAGTTAAAATTCTTTGAAAAGTGCTTTGGGCCAGTTGCATGTATTCGGCTGACTCCTGTTGATCCAGACCTAAATAATCTTTAAGCCGTAAAGCTTCCCATTCGTCGATGTTGATGATAATTTCACCGGCTTCCGGTACCTGGACTCCGCCAGGACTAAAATATGTTACAGTTGGAAAAAAACCAACCCGGCGCGGTTTCGGCGGTCTGGGCACTTGAATTCACTTCCTCTTTCCTATCTAAACTTAGTTTGTTTATCCTGTGGAAAATTATTAATGGGTATATACCCAATACCATTATAAAATAATTATGGGTATATGTCAAAAACTTTTAAATTTTTTTTTGTGGGTGAAGATTCAAATATGTGGTCAAGCCCCATTTTACTAATAATTTTTCTTATGAAACACAAAAACCGCCAAGCGACGGTCACCAAAAACTCAGGCGCCGGGTGCCTGAGTTATGCATAAGTTATGCGATATTTCTATCAAAGACCTCGAAAATTTTACATTGTCTGTACAACTATAAAAACCCTTACCGGAGCGCGACAAAACCTTCATGAATACGCGCTGTTACAGGGCCGGGCTTCCCATTCCCGATTATATTTCCGTCAACATTGACCACCGGCACGATTTCAGCGATAGTTCCTGTAATGAAAACCTCCTCCGCCTTCATCAGTTCAGAAATATTAAAAGGCTCGACCCTGGCCCTCACACCTAGAGAATCAGCCACCTCCAGGACAAAGTGCCGGGTAACACCTGAAAGTATCCGGTTGTCCGCCGGGTGAGTCATTAAAACTTCATCCTTAAAGATGAAGATATTACTGGAGGCGCCCTCCGTAACTGTCCCATACTCCAGCACAAAAACAGCCTCATCCGCCCCGGCTTGATGTGCCCTGTGCTTGGCCAGTACGCCGGCCTGCAGTGAAATGGTTTTTATGTTGCACATCTGCCACCGGAACTCGGGTATGGTTATTACCTTAATTCCTTCGCTGTACATAGCAGGGGGTATCTCAGTCATATTACGGACGGTTATCAATAAATTTGGCTGCAGGTCCTCTTTAAAAACGTGGCTTCTGGGAGCTGTGCCGCGGGTCACCTGGATATATATTATCGCTTCCTTGATCCCGCTTTTTGCAAGGATATTTTCCGCTATGTCTTTAAGCTTTATTAATCCCCAGGGCAAGGTTATCTCTACAGCTGCCGCGCTCGATTCCAGGCGATTCAGATGCTCTTCAGGGGCAAACATCACCCCGTCATAGGCCCTTACAACTTCATATACACCGTCGCCAAAGTTATAGCCGCGGTCAGCAATTGAAACAAAGGCATCTTTAAGAGGACCCAGCCAACCGTTCAGATAAGCCAATTCCATCAACAATCACCTTCCCTGGGGCTCTAAGATAACTTTAATTATTCACCTTTGGACTATATCTTTCCTTCTTGAGAAGTGTAAAGAATAACTTAGACTTTCATGGAGCTGAGGGGTCACCATCAGTAGGATGAAATAACCTATTTTTCATTAGATAAAATTTAATAACTTAGGTACCGGGTACCGATTCCCATTTTACCAATAACTTAATAACTTAGTTACCCGGTACGATACGTACGGTACCTACGAGTGATATTCTTGTAAAGATTTTACACCGGCTTCCTCAAAGTTATTTTCTATATAAGCCGCGATACCTCTGGCACTGGCCAGGGCTGCCGACAGGGTGGTGATGTACGGGACGTTATACTTGATTGCTGTCTTGCGGATATAAGAGTCATCGTGTTGGCTGAGTTTTCCGGACGGGGTGTTGATCACCAGGTTGATCTCCTTATTTGTAATGCCATCGACTATATTGGGGCGGCCCTGAAATAATTTTTTTATCTCTTCGGATATGATCCCATTTTTTTTCAGGAAATTGTGGGTTCCTTCCGTAGCTTTAATCTTAAAGCCCAGCTTGCTAAATTCCCTGGCTGTTTCCAGTACAGCCGGCTTGTCCTGATCGGTCACACTGATCAGAACGGTTCCGGATATGGGAAGAGGAGTCTGTGTCGCTTCTTGAGCTTTATAAAACGCCAGGCCAAATGAGTCGGCGATTCCCAATACTTCACCGGTCGAACGCATTTCCGGCCCCAGTACCGGGTCGACTTCCTGGAACATATTAAACGGAAAAACTGCCTCTTTTACCCCGAAATGAGGAATTCTTTTTGAGATTAGTCTGTTGATGGAGGACTTTTTACCTGTTTTGGCCGCTAACATTATTTCCGTGGCAATCCGGGCCATTGAGACATTACAGACTTTTGACACAAGGGGAACGGTCCGTGAAGCTCTCGGATTGGCTTCCAGAACATAGACCTTGTCATCGGCAATGGCGTACTGCATATTCATCAGGCCAACCACGTTCAGTTCTCTGGCAATCTTCTTGGTATATTCCACAATTGTTTCAAGATGTTTGGCTTCAATACTAATCGGCGGAATCACACAGGCCGAGTCTCCGGAATGGATGCCTGCCAGTTCAATATGCTCCATTACAGCCGGCACAAAAGCGTCTGTGCCATCGGCGATTGCGTCCGCTTCCGCTTCAACAGCATCTTTCAGGAATCTATCGATCAGAATAGGTCTTTCCGGCGTAACCCCGACTGCGGCAGCCAGGTACTGGCTGAGCATCTCCTCATCATAAACAACTTCCATCCCGCGCCCGCCCAAAACATATGAAGGCCGGACCATCAAAGGATAGCCAATCCGGTTAGCGATGGCCAGGGCTTCCTCAAAATTTACCGCCATACCGGATTCCGGCATGGGTATATCAAGTTTCTCCATGATCTTACGGAACCGGTCGCGGTCTTCAGCGAGGTCGATAGTTTCCGGTGTGGTGCCGAGAATTTTCACCCCGGCTTTAGCCAGTTCAGCGGCGATATTCAAGGGGGTCTGCCCTCCGAACTGAACGATTACTCCCAGCGGCTTTTCCTTTTCGTATATGCTCAGCACATCTTCCACTGTCAGTGGTTCAAAGTACAGCTTATCCGATGTGTCATAGTCAGTTGAGACCGTTTCTGGATTGCAGTTGACAATAACTGTCTCGTAGCCCAGATCGCGCAGGGCAAAGGCCGCGTGTACGCAGCAGTAGTCAAACTCAATTCCCTGACCGATCCTGTTGGGACCTCCGCCCAGGACCATCACTTTCTGCCGGTCGCTGGATATGGTCTGATCAGGAGCGTTGTAGGTGGAGAAATAGTAAGCTGCGTTTTCGACACCGCTTACCGGAACAGCCTCCCATCCTTCTACTATCCCTAAAGCGGTTCTGCGCAGGCGGATTTCTGTTTCCGGCAGGTTTAGCAGCATGGCTAAATAACGGTCGGCAAAACCGTTCTTTTTAGCCTGGGCCAGCAGTTCGTCCGGTAATTGCCCCTGCTTGTGCTTTAGTATCTCTTCTTCCAGCAAAACAAGTTCTTTCATTTGCTCTATAAACCATGGTTTTATGTGGGTCAACCGGTAAAGCTGCTCAATATCGGCACCCTTGCGCAATGCCTCATACATGATAAACTGGCGTTCACTCGACGGCTCTGTTAATAGCGACAGCAATTCCTCCAGGGAGCGCCGGTTAAAATCCCTGGCGAAACCCAACCCGTAACGATTGGTTTCCAGGGATCTGATCGCCTTTTGAAACGCCTCTTTATAGTTTTTGCCGATGCTCATAACTTCACCGACAGCCCGCATCTGTGTCCCCAGGCGGTCATGGGCGCCGGGAAACTTCTCAAAGGCCCAGCGGGCAAACTTTATGACCACATAATCACCTGAAGGGGTATATTTATCCAGGGTGCCATCCCGCCAGTAGGGTATTTCGTCCAGAGTCAAACCGGCCGCCAGCATTGTAGATATCAAAGCGATGGGAAAACCGGTGGCTTTTGAAGCCAACGCAGAGGAGCGGGAGGTGCGGGGATTTATTTCAATGATAACCACCCGGCCGGTTTTGGGATCGTGAGCGAACTGAATATTGGTTCCGCCAACTACTTCTATGGCTTCCACAACGTCATAGGAGTATTTTTGCAGCCGTTGTTGAAGCTCGGGGCTGATAGTCAGCATCGGGGCACTGCAGAAGGAATCACCTGTATGCACACCCATGGCATCAATGTTTTCAATGAAGCAAACGGTAATCATCTGGTTTTTGGCGTCCCGAACGACTTCCAGCTCCAGTTCCTCCCAACCCAGTACTGATTCCTCAACCAGGATTTGACCCACCAGACTGGCGGCAATCCCACGATTGGCGACAGTCCTTAACTCTTCAACATTATATACCAGGCCGCCGCCGGTGCCTCCCATAGTGTAGGCGGGACGGATAACCACGGGGTATCCCAGTTCCTGGGCGATACTTTCAGCTTCCTCAACACTGTAGGCCGGTTTGCTGCGGGGCATTTCAATGCCCAGCCGGTTCATCGTTTCTTTGAAGGCGATCCGGTCTTCACCACGTTCAATGGCATCTACCTGTACACCGATTACCTGGACACCATATTTTTCCAAAATACCGGTCTTGTATAGTTCCGAACTCAAGTTTAAAGCCGACTGACCCCCTAAATTTGGCAGCAGCGCGTCAGGCCGTTCTTTAGCTATAATGTCAGACAGGCTTTTTAAATTTAGTGGCTCAATGTAAGTTACATCCGCAATTCCCGGATCCGTCATAATTGTCGCTGGATTTGAATTAACTAAAACAATCTGGTAACCTAATTTCCGCAGGGCTTTGCAAGCTTGGGTACCGGAATAGTCAAATTCACAAGCCTGTCCAATCACAATCGGGCCTGAACCAATAATTAGAATCTTATTAATGTCGGTTCGTTTTGGCATTTTTACCCTCCTGCCTCACCAAACTAAATTCATTATTTCTCTTCTGCACAAATTTAAGGCTTGTCAAAAGAAAATTATATCAAAAAAATTATACATTTGTAAGTTAAATAATAATAATTCAACGTATTATTGATGATTGCCCTTTAAAAAATTGCCTCATCTTTTGGATGAAGGAGGATCAGATAGGCAAATTAGTCATATCTTTTCCCAGCCATTACAAAATATCCCCTGGCTTTTTCAATTTATAACCTTGCATATATCAAAGTTATTTGATATGATGAAGCCATGATTGATACAGTGAAAATTGCCAAAGCCCTCAGTGATCCAATCCGTTACAAAATTATGCTCATGCTGGCCCAGGGTAAGGGGGAATGCTGTCCTATTTCCGGCCAGGAGGAAGACTTCCGACCCGGTCTATGCAATTGCGAATTTGTGGCTGCAACGGGAATGATTCAATCCAGAGTTTCTTATCATATGAAGGAACTTGTGGATGCAGGGCTGATCACCGAGGAACCCAGGGGCAAGTGGAAAATGTATTTTATCAACACCAAGACCCTAAAACAGTACTGTGAGCAATTAGCCCAAGATTTTGTCGTTAAGTAATTTTTTTTAACTTGTACAAATCAAATTATTTTGATATTTAAAAGGCCGGGATGATCTAATGGTATTTATTTGAATGATTTTTTCAAATTATGAATATTAAAGGGAGGTTTGTCAGGTGAAGACAGATGGTAAGAGCTGTTGCGCCCCCAATTCCACATGTTGTGCTCCAAAAGGGTCTGTGCCGAAGTTAAAAAAAGAGACGGGCAGTAAACGGTTAGAGATTGAGTTTCTATATTTAGACTTGAGCGTTTGTGCCCCATGCCAGGGAACAGATGCAAGTCTTGAAGAGGCCATTGTCGAGGTTGCCAATGTTCTAAAAGCAATCGGGGTTGAGGTTGTAGTACGAAAAATTAATGTTTTGAGCGAGGAACAAGCTCGCGAATTGAAGTTTGTCAGTTCGCCGACTATTCGCATCAATGGGAGAGATATTCAGCTGGATGTCAAGGAAAGCCTTTGTGAGTCCTGTGGTGATCTCTGTGGCGATGATGTCGACTGCCGCGTCTGGGTGTATCAAGGTCATGAATACACTGTTCCGCCCAAAGCAATGATTATCGAGGCTATCCTCCGGGAGGTTTACGGAGGGGGAAAAGAGGTCTCGAACGATACCCAGTGGCAAGGAGACATCCCCGATAACCTGAAGCGGTTCTTTGCTGCCAGGCGTAAAAAGGAGAATACAATGAAAACGACGCTTAAAATTGAATGGAGGCACCTTGATGTGGAAGGAGAGACTTGCAACCGCTGTTATGATACGGGTGAGAATCTTAATGCAGAAGTAAAAAGATTGAATAGAATGTTAGAACCACAGGGGATTAAGGTAGAATGGTTCGAGACCAAACTTGATGATACCCAAATTCCTCAATCAAATACTATCCTGTTTAATGGAGTGCCCATTGAAGATATTTTAAATATCGAAGTGTCCGAAAACTACTGTGATTCCTGCACATCTTTGTTGGGGACCAAAACCTACTGCCGTACGGTAATGTATGACGGTATTGAGTTTGAAGACGTACCTGCAAAGGCCATCCGTCAGGCGGCGCTCAAGGTGTTGGGTTTAGAGGAAACACCCGCAATTCAATCTGGCTGCAACTGCAACGGTTGCTGTTAATACTACATTTCAAACGACTGGAAAGATATTCGGGGCGGGAGAAAACCCGCCTCATTTTTTCAACTCCCTAATAAATTACATAAGATCCAAAATATTTTGATTATATTGCAGGATTAATATAATATTGGTCGAATTATGTATTTAATGAAATATTTTGGAGGATGATACTGTGGAGTATCATAAAGATAACCTGGCTGAAATTGAGCGTTTAAGGTCGACTCTGTACAATTTAGCTAACGAAGCGGGGCAGTACAGCAAAGTTCTGGCGGTCAGCCAGGAACTTGACACCCACATCGTTAAGTTCCAAAAATCCATTATGTCTGGTTTTTTAAAATGCCCCGCCCCTGGTTAGATCGATATAGGAGCGGGGCTGTTCCGTTGAGCTCTTGTTAGTTGGAAATACATATAATCAGAACTTTATTCTTAATATCAATGGGGACGTGCCTGTTTTTGCACATACACTTTCTTTGCTATTATTTAACAACAAAAACATGCAAAATAAGGCACGTCCCTACCTATCGCTACGCTACCTATCGCGTCCCTACCTATCGTCCATAAAAAGGCGCACAGGTTTGTCCATTAGCACCAAGCCTATCTCCACCCATACCACACCGCTGTTGCTTAAAATCACAAATAGCAGAACTTCTACATCCAGACTTAACAGGCACAAGAGAACCGTCCCCTTGT
>DFAP01000034.1:34084-35629 GCA_002365855.1 Pelotomaculum sp. UBA3103
GAGAACCGTCCCCTTGTGCCCCTTGTGCCTGTTTAATTCACCCTAGTAACTCGGTTGTTTTGATTTTTTGAGCCAGTTCTTTTACCTTCTTCTCAATCTCAGCAATGACTAATTTGAATTCCTCATCACTTTTTCCGGTGGGATCCTCCACTCCCCAATCCTCTTCATATTTACTGGGCAGATATGGACAAACTAAATTGCAACCCATTTTAACTACGATATCAATTTCTTTTGGAATATCAGTCAACAGTTTACTAACTTGAGTTTCCTCTATATCAATTCCATATATTTTTTTGATCAGTCGAACCGCATCCTGATTAATCCGAGGTTTGGTTTCTGTTCCAGCCGAATAACTTTCAAAGATTTCATCCGCGAAGTTTTTACCTAATGCCTCCGCTATTTGACTTCTACAGGAATTATGCACGCAGATAAATGCCACCCTGAGTTTTCTGTTATTCATCATGTCTCCTTCTGCAATTGCTGTTTTGGAAAAATTACCACAACTTTTGTTCCTTGATTAACGTTGCTCTCCAGCTTGATTTCCGCATTATGATAATTGGCAATGTGTTTGACGATCGCAAGACCCAAACCGGTGCCCCCAGTCTCTTTCGAGTGGCTCTTGTCCACTCGATAAAAGCGTTCAAATATTCTGGCTTGGTGTTCGAAGGGAATGCCGATCCCCGTATCTGCCACAGACAGAGAAACACTATTGTCTGACTCTGTCACCTGTATCGATACGACTCCTGATTCCTTATTATATTTTATTGCGTTCTCAAGGAGGTTTGCAATCAGTTCCTCTATCAGCTTGGGAACACCCTGAATTGAAGCATTCTGCCCGGAAACTGTAAGGGTAACCCCCTTAAGCTCTGCCAGTGATGCTAATCTTGCTCCAATCTTTTTTGTCGTTTCCAGCAATTCGATTGATCCAGTGGCGAAAGGTACGTCTTTTTCATCCAACCGCGATAACCGGATAATATCTTCGACCAAAGCGACCATTCTTGTCGCCTCGTCATAAATCTTAGCAGCGAAAGAAGGGATATCCTCCTGTCGTACCATACTATCTTTAATAAGCTCAGCGAACCCCGAAATCGCAGTCAAAGGCGTTCTTAATTCATGAGAAACATTAGCTGTAAACTCTCGCCGATTGGTTTCCGCTTTTTGTTTTTCTGTTACATCAAAAATTAATAAAATTGCTCCTCTAACCTTTCCCTCTTCATTAACAGGAGTTGCCCGAAACTGGTAGTGCCTTCCGTTTAATACAAATCCCTCTTCCGCAAAACTACCGCTTAAAGCTGAATTTACAGCTCTCTCCAATGGTTGATTCCGATGAAGATTGCTAAAATGCTTACCTGCCTGATCCTGCTCTGAGTCCAAGAATCGGAGTGCACTTTGATTAACAGATATGAGGTAACCCTTCTCATCTGTTATCACTAAACCCTCTTCCATATTTTCAGTTATCTTTAAAAACTGTTCCTGTTCTTTTTGAAGCTCCTTCATTTGCTTTTCAATATATGCATTCTGATGATGAATGCGGGTTAACAAAGG
>DFAP01000042.1:0-5724 GCA_002365855.1 Pelotomaculum sp. UBA3103
TGAAGCGCCGGATGAGTTCCTCAAAGATGTAACCCATTTCGCGATTGGAGACTTTGTCCGGGCTGAGATCGATTTCGCAGAATTTCGATACGAGAAGGTACAGGCGATTGGTGTTGTCGAGCTTGGCAATGTGTTCCTCGAAACCGAAATGCTCGATAATTTCGCGGGCACGGCTGGAAAAACCCTTGATGTAGTCCGTGAGATTCACCGCAATGTTGTCGGGATCACCTTTTAACTTCTCGAGCGTATAACGGCTTGTGTTGTAAAAAGGTACGCCGGATACACGGTAGAGGATAGGCTCCACATTCTTGACCTTGTTGCTTTTCTGAAGGCTTTCAAGCTTCTGAAGCACTTTCTCTTTTGTGGGTTCGAGTACACAGTCCAACCGGCGCAGGACAGTCATCGGAAGTATGACATCCTTATACTGGTTTGGCCGATACGGTCCCCGCAAGAGATCTGCTACAGACCAAATAAAACTGACTTTTTCACCGAAGTTGTTCATGGTCTCTCATACTTCTTAGCGTGGACTTCTTCCCAACTGTACCCATTGGAGAAAGTCGCCAGCCACTCTTTGGGCGTATACATCACTTTGGCCCTTAACTTGATCATATAAACCCCTCTCCCCCTGCCTATTATTTTTGCATGCCTTTCTCCCTTGAGTAATCTTTTCCTGGATACTTTTTCTTTTCCAGGGAGCCGAAATCCTGCCTCAAACAGGGAAAATTAGACTTACCACTTAGTGACTAGTTAATAATTTTCTGCTACTCTTGCAACTTATTTTGCTTAATGCTATACTGTATGCAAGTATATATTCTTAAAAGCTAGTGAAGGAGAAAAGTAAACAGGATCCAGTCCTCCAGGGAGGGGGTGTCGCCGACTGGAAGCACTCCCAGGATATGACCTATCGAAGTTCTCTCCGGAGGCGCCGGCTGAAACCGTTGCGTGCGGCAAGTAGGCTAGGACGTAATCTCCCGACGTTACACGGGAGGGGGTATCGGAATGTTTATTCTCGTACTCTTGCTGAGGGGGGCTCCGTATTTTTTACGGGCCAACCAGGGTGGTAACGCGGAAAGGAAGTGAGCTTTTCGTCCCTGACGGGCGAAAAGCTTTGTTGTTTCTGGGAAAAGCATTCCCGTACCTTAAAAAGAGAGGGCCATTTTGGCTAATTAGGGTGGTACCGCGGAAGCCTGCCGCTTTCGTCCCTTATTTTGGGAGCGGCAGGCTTTTAATATTTAATTAATATTTAATTAATATTTAATTAACGGGAGGCAGGAACAATGGTAGTGGTCATGGATTTATCAGCCGGGCCAGAACAAGTTATAGCTGTCCAGCAGAGGCTGGAACAATGTGGCTTTAAGATCCATATCATCCGCGGGGTCAAGCGCCTGGTCATCGGCGCGGTTGGGGACCGCCGGTCAGTCAATTCTGTGGGGCTGAAAGCCATGCCCGGAGTTGAAAAGGTAGTACCCATTATGAAGCCGTACAAACTGGTAAGCCGGGAGCTTAAAGAGGAAAGCAGTTTGGTCAAGGTGAAAAACACGGTCATAGGAGGCAGCAGCCTGGCAGTCATCGCCGGCCCCTGCGCCGTTGAAAACAGGGAACAGCTGCTTACCACTGCCCGCAGGGTCCGCCGCGCAGGTGCAGGCATCTTGCGGGGAGGCACTTTCAAACCCAGAACCTCGCCTTACAGCTTTCAGGGCTTGGAGGTAAAAGGGTTGGAGCTGCTGGCTGAAGCCTCTGCAGAAACCGGATTGGCTACGGTGACCGAAGTTGTTGACAAGGCCAACTTGGAATTGGCGCTGGAATATGTAGACATGGTCCAGGTGGGAGCGCGAAACATGCAAAATTTCCGCCTGCTTCGCGCGGTGGGGCGCTCCGGCAAGCCGGTCTTACTGAAGCGCGGTCTTTCCGCCACAATTGAAGAATGGCTCATGGCAGCTGAGTACATTGTGTCCGAGGGCAACGAAAATGTGGTCTTATGCGAGCGGGGAATCCGCACCTTTGAAAGCGCCACGCGCAATACCCTCGACCTGAGCGCAGTTCCTTTAGTCAAAAGGCTGAGCCATCTCCCGGTCATAGTGGATCCCAGCCATGCGACCGGGGACCAGAGACTGGTAGCACCCATGGCCAGGGCGGCGGTGGCAGCCGGGGCGGACGGCCTGCTCATAGAGGTCCACCCGGAGCCTTGCAAAGCGCTGTGCGACGGTCCCCAGTCCTTAACTCCTGAAGACTTCGACTCACTGATGGCAGAAATAAGGCAGGTAGCGGCCGCAGTCGGGCGGTTTGTTAAGGGAGGTACTCGCAGTGCGTAAAATTGGGTACCTTGGTCCTCGGGGAAGTTTTTCAGAGGAAGCCGCCTACCTCTACAAAGGCAAACGAGAATTGGAGATGATAGCCTGCCCCTCCTTGGAAGAAATATTCGCAGGAGTTGCTGAAAGAAAGCTGGAGGAGGGAGTGGTTCCGGTGGAAAATTCAACCGGGGGCGCCGTAGGCGCGGTACTCGACCTACTGGCGGGCCCTTATGACCTGGCGGTGCGCGGGGAGATTTTTTTACCTGTCTGCCAGTGTTTGTTGACCCGCCCGGGAGTGAAGCTCGAACAGGTGGAAAAAGTCTTTTCCCACCCCCAAGCGTTGGCTCAATGTCGCAAATTTCTGCACCGGAAACTTCCTGCTGCCTTGTTGACTGATTGTCCCAGCACGGCGGCCGCCGCTATGACGGTGGCCGCAAGCACCCTCCCCTGGGCGGCCCTTGGCCCAGCCAGGGCCGTCGCACAGTACGGGCTGCAGGTTGTTATACCCGCGGCCAATGACTACCCGAATAACGCGACCCGCTTTTGGGTGGTAGGAAGAGAGCCTTTATCTGATTCCATGGAACACGGTTGTAATTGCAAGACATCCCTGATTCTTAGTATAGAAGACCGGCCCGGAGCCTTGTATCATATTCTCGGGGAATTCGCACTGCGCAACATTAACTTGACCCGGATCGAATCAAGACCGGCGAAAAAAAACCTGGGTGATTACTTGTTCTTTATCGACTTGGCGGGCGGGCAGGGCCAACCCCAAGTCCGGAAGGCTTTACGCGAGACGGCCTCCATGGCCTTGTGCTTAAAGATTTTGGGTTCTTACCCGGCATGGAGTCATGTAAAACCCTTTTGCCTTTAGTTTGGTTTAGCTGAAACCAAATAGAATGCCAACTTGATAGACCAGGACAGCCATTAGCCAGCCGAGCACCAGACTGTAGCCTACGGCAAAAATTGTCCAACCCCAGGAGTTAGTTTCTCTTTTTATTGCACCGATAGCAGCAACGCAGGGAATATAAATTAAGGTCATCACCATGAAGGCATAGGCAGATAACGGTGTCCAATATCGAGTAATTGTCTCAGTCAATCCGGCCTCCTCCACCCCGTAAATCACGCCTAAAGTGCCAACCACAACCTCTTTGGCCAGGATGCCGAAAATCAAAGCAGTTGCCGCCTCCCAGCTGCCGAAACCTGCAGGCTTAAAGACGGGCGCCACGAAACTTCCAATTCGACCCAGTATACTCTCCTGGCTGGCGTACTCAACGCCCGCCGGCAAGTTTGACAATATCCAGATAAGGACTACCACTGCAAAAATGATGGTCCCCGCCTTGCGGATAAAGGAACTGCCTCTTTCCCACATATGAATGAAGATGCTCTTAAGGGTAGGTATCCGGTAAGGAGGAAGTTCCATAACGAAGTGAGATGCCTCTCCTGAAAACAAGAAACGCTTGAGGGCCAGTCCCGTCAGGATGGCCAGGACCAGTCCCAACAGGTAAAGTGAAAAGATTACCAAACCCTGACGGGTACTGAAGAACGCTCCTGCAAACAGGACGTAGACAGGTAATCGAGCGGCGCAGGACATCAGCGGATTAATCAAGATGGTAATCAGCCGGTCATGTTTGTTTTCCAAGGTCCTGGTGGCCATAATAGCCGGGACGTTACAACCAAAACCAATCATGAGAGGAATGAAAGATTTCCCGTGCAGGCCCAGGGAGTGCATGAACCGGTCCATGATGTACGCTGCCCTGGCCATGTACCCGCTATCTTCCAAAAGGGAGATAGCAAAGAACAACAAGAATATATTCGGGATAAAGACCAGGACAGAACCCAAACCACCAATAATACCGTCAACTATCAATGAACTTAAAAGCCCGGACGTACCGGCGCTTTCCAGCCACGTTCCGGTTATTCCGCTAAACCACTCAAGGAAACTTTCAATCACGCCGGCAAAAGGGCCCCCCACCTTAAAAGTAAACTGGAAAGTCGCCCACATAGCCAACAGAAAGATGGGAATTCCCTTCTAAAATCAAAAAGTGCCGTAGATATTAGCGAAATCCTACCGGGTGTCATGTCTTTATCGGTACTATTCGGAACCACCTCAATGCTCGCTGTTACCATAACCTTTGAACGGAGAAGCCGTTCCTTTGACAGGTTATTGCTGGCACCCATTAGTTTAAATCTTTTAATGTTGGCTAAAACAACCGGTGCGATATTTTTCGGTACCTTGAATGCACTTATCCCGGCAATCTTCGCTTCGTTCATAATCGATTTGTCCGGTGTAAACTGGATCACTGTATTATTTAGTGTAATTCTAATTGCAGTGACTTCTACTTTTCTTGGATTATTCATTTCAGTCGCTGTAAGTGAGGTTTTCGAAGCCCAAACATTTTCAAATTTTTTCCGCTTTCCCATGGTGTTCTTATGCGGCTTATTCATACCCGTACAAAACCTGCCTGCATTGATAAGGCCTGTTTCATACATCCTACCGTTAACATATGGTGCTGATTTATTGAAAACATCAATTAACGGGGAAGGTTTTATTGCTCCCTGGATAAATTTTTTGGTTCTGCTGGGTTTCAGTCTGGGGCTATTTCTTATAAGTACCCATAGCATCAAAAAGAGATGGATTTACTAAAATAAAAAATTCGGCATTCAGGTGCCGGAACTTTGATTCTAAGTTTAAACCGATTCCTTAATACTGAAAATTTTACAGACAAATTATTTTTTTATTGCAGGATGTCCATTTCTTATATAGAATAAGTAACAAGCAATAATATTAACAACCTGACCACGAAGGTCATATTTCTCTGCTGAAGCAGGGTTAAATAGGCTTTCGTGGTTTTTTGTTTTGTCAAAATATAACACTTTCAGGAGGCTTGTCGATGCTGAAATACATCGCCAGGCGCTTGGCCTTGCTGGCCGTTGTAGTAATTGGTGTCACGCTGATGACCTTCACCCTGATGCACCTGGCACCGGGTGATCCCGCGGAAATGATCGCCATAACCAGGTATGGTCTGGAAAACCTCACACGGGAAGATATTGAACAAATCCGAGCCCCGTGGTTAGAACTGAAAGGGATACATCTCACAACATCAAGGGTGGAGGAATGAAGAAATTGTCTGAGGAGCACCGCAG
This sequence comes from Pelotomaculum sp. UBA3103, assembly GCA_002365855.1. GTDB lineage: Bacteria > Bacillota > Desulfotomaculia > Desulfotomaculales > Pelotomaculaceae > UBA3103. The sequence continues at coordinate 5,436 of DFAP01000042.1, forward strand.
GTACTTTAATGAGAAAGCCGCCGTTTGGGACCAGATACTCGAGAAAAACCCCTGCAGCGCCTTGACCGGATCGTTAAAGAATTAAAAATCCAGCCAGGCAGCGTTGTCCTGGATGCGGGTACGGGAACGGGAGTGTTGCTGCCCCTCCTCAAGGAGGCCGTCGGACCCACAGGAAAGATAGTTGCCCTGGATTTTGCGGAAGAGATGCTCTTGCGGGCCAGGGAAAAGAATGGGGAAGAAAAGATCAGTTATGTGCCGGGAGACCTCACTGCTACTCCTTTTGACAACG
>DFAP01000042.1:6123-6448 GCA_002365855.1 Pelotomaculum sp. UBA3103
TCCGCATCTTAAAACCGGGAGGCAGGGCCACGGTATGTCACACCTCAAGCCGGGAGGAGCTAAATTCCATGCACAGGTCTATCGGCGGCGTGGTGGGAAACGACATGCTTCCCGGCGATGATGAAATGCAGGCCTTGTTCCAGCAGGCGGGATTCGCCAGTATTGTGATCACCGATACTGCCGAGGGGTATACCCTTACAGCCCGCAAGCCAAGCTCTGCTCCAGCGAACCGGACAACTCCCCCGGCGTAAAAATCTAAAGCGTGGCAAGCCTGGGATTTGTCACATCCCACCACCGCAACGACTGTGTCTTTTATAATAAATAT
>DFAP01000098.1 GCA_002365855.1 Pelotomaculum sp. UBA3103
CTGCATAAGTCCTGATAATAAAATACTCTGAAATTTACAGCCTTGACCCTAACCTCATCGCTGCAATGATAAAAGCAGAAAGCAATTTTGACCGCCGGGCTGTATCTGAAAGAGGGGCAAGAGGCCTGATGCAGATTATGCCTGAAACGGGAAGCTGGATAGCGCTTCAAATGGGCAGCCCTGCTTTCAAGCCGGATCAGCTTTTTGAACCAGAAACCAGCATTGTTTTTGGAGCCTGGTATTTAGCCGACCTGGGGAGAGAATTCGACCAAGACATAGTCCTGATCCTCGCGGCATATAACGGGGGTCCGGGCAATGTCAAGGAGTGGATCTCCTCGAACAAACTGACCCGGGGCAAAGTCACGATTGAAAAGATTCCTTTTCCCGAAACACGTAATTACGTGAGGAAAGTTTTGTTCTACCACCAGATATACAGCTACCTGTACAAGTAGGGCAAAGGGAGGCATTGCGCCTCCCTTCAACTGTGCCTACCTGGCAAACACATGGCCGCCGATCTGAGTTACGATAGGCCTTGACCAAACCCACTTGCTTGTAGATTTGGAGGGATTCCAGAAGTAAAGCGCCCCACCGGTCGGATCGGAGCCGTTTAAGGCGTCAAGTGCGGCGTCCATAGATTCACTGCTGAGAGGCCTGTGGTACTGACCGTTGCTCACCGATTCAAATTCTCCCGTCTTATAGACTACCCCCGGAATGGTATTTGGAAAATCAGAGCTTTCAGAACGGTTAATGATCACCGCTCCCACTGCCACTTTACCCTCGTAAGGCTCACCAGATGCCTCGCCCTCGATCACCTGAGCCAGGACCTGAACACTATTACGGTCAACGCTGCCTCTTGACACCGTAAACTCGCCTCCACCCTCACGAGCCAATTCAGGTTCCTGTACGTTTTCACTGATTATAGCCGGCTCATCTTTTATTAACGGCACGATCTTTTTAACAGTTGCTAACGGGTGAAAAATCAAACCAATTGGTATCAACAAAAGACCTGCCGCTATGCCGACTATATTTTTGAATTGAAGCATATTATCCCATTTTTTCATGTTATCACCTCATTTTGTCATTTCCCGGAGGCACAGCACAGTATAAACGAAGATGCGCGAGGAGTCAAAGGAAAATTATCTCGCATCTGACTTTACGTTCCAAGAAAAAACCGCATGGATACTGCGACAGCGGTTTTCTAGGAATATTTAATGAATTGTCAATAGACTGCGCGCGGGCGATGCTTCATGTAATGGCAAGGCGGTTAATTGTTCATCACAGCCAGGTCTTGCACGGCTTTCCCGTTCAAATAGTCAAATTTCATACCCTGGCAGGTATCATTCTTTTCCAAAAACTCCTCTATCCTCTGTTTAACCAGCCACCAGCTGGTTCCCCAGTTGCTGAAGAGCAGGCTTTCTCTTGGTCCCTTTCCGACCAGTCTTTGGATAACCACAGCAGGGTCCAGGTATTCAAGGAATGTGACCACCCTTTCCACATATTCGTCAAGTGTGATGATCTCTATTTCTCCATTCTGATACATATCCCCCAACACTGTACCCCGGACTATGTAAAGTGAGTGCAGCTTGACATATTCAACATTCAAGGCGGATAGGATCTTGGCGTTTTCAACGGTATCCGCCAGGTTGTCCCACGGCAGGTTCAGGATCAGGTGAGCGCAGGTTTCAAAGCCGCGGGACTTGATCCTGAACACGGCATCTATAAATTCCGCCAGGGTATGCCCCCGGTTAATCTTTTCGAGGGTGTGGTAGTTCACCGTTTGAAGCCCCAGCTCAATGTTTATGTCCAGGTTGTATTCATTTTTTACCTCACCCAAAAAGTCGAGGTAGCGGTCATTGACACAGTCCGGCCTGGTGGATATGGATATGCCCACCAAATCATCGAGCCCAGCGGCTTCGAGGATGTTGTCCCTGAAGCGGCCAAAAGGCAGGTAGGTGTTGCTGAACGCCTGAAAGTAAACAATGAATTTTTTTGCGTTGAATCGTTTTCGAAAGAATCCCTTGCTCCCCTCAACCTGCTCCTTTACGGATAATGTATTAGGCAGGCAGTCAAACCCCGAACCCTCTTCATCACAAAAGATACAACCTCCCTGCCCTACCCTGCCGTCCCGGTTCGGACAGGAACCAGGGAGGTTAACCGGAAGCTTGTATACCTTTTCCCCAAATTTCTTGACCAGGTGTTGGGAATACTGTTTATAGCGTTCTGATATCAACGGGCACCCTTCCTCACATTTTTATATTACCATTTAGCGCAAGCATGGTACTCCATACTCACCGGCAGTTGACTTGCCTTGATTTACTAAGACTTGTACCTTATATGACAAGTGCGTTTGAGTAACCTTTATTCTTGCATTGGGCTTAAACACAGGTTATGATAAACTAGGTAATTATATATCAATATTGGTAAAGGGGTATTAGCCAGTTGTTAATAAGCCATAATGACAACCCGGTAAGCAGGTTTGCTCTGACACTCAAACTGACCTGGCACTACCTGCTTATTTTAACTGTATTAATGATTTATCTCTATTACAAGTTCCCTGCCCTGGTGATACTGCCAGCAGTCCTGTTCATGTTTATCCTCTTCTTTTTCCGCAACCCTAAGAGGAAAATCCCGAGTCAGGACCAGAATGTCATCCTTTCACCCGCAGACGGTGTTATACTCCAGGTGGACGAAGTATTTGAGGACAAATTCCTTAAGGATAAGGCTGTCCGGATAAGCATCTTTTTATCGATAGTAAATGTCCATCTCAACCGCTCACCCCTGCAGGGGAAGGTCCAGTACAGGTACTATCGCCCTGGAAAATTTATACCGGCTTTTAAGAACCACGCTTCTGAGATAAACGAGAAGAATTATATAGGAATCGAAAGCCAGGGCTACAAGATTATGGTCTGCCAGATTACAGGATTTATTGCCCGGCGCATTAAATGTTGGGTTGATGTAGGTAAAAGGCTGGCCGGTGGCGAAATCATCGGAATAATTAAATTTGGATCGGGCACTGAGCTTTTCATCCCCGTTGGGATAAATCTTTTAGTGAAAAAAGGTGACAAGGTCAAGGCGGGTGAAACGATTATTGGAACCCTGCCGTCAAACCGCTAATCGATGGGAGTTTACCTGTGAACAGGATAGAGATTTTACCTAACCTATGCACTGCTGCCAACCTGCTGCTAGGTGTATCGGCCATTGCTGCGATAATCAACAACCATTACCAGTTAAGCGTTGGGCTTATCGTTCTGGCGGCCATTTTTGACCGGTTTGACGGTACTTTGGCCCGGCGGTTAAATGTGGATTCCGTTTTCGGAAAAGAGTTCGATTCCCTGGCAGACCTGGTATCTTTCGGTGTTGCGCCTGCCGCTCTGCTTTATACCATGGTCCTTGGACAATGGGGTCCAGCCGGGCTGGCATGTTTCATTTTATTTACGTTATGCGGCGCTTTTCGCCTGGCCAGGTTCAATGTCTCCAACAGCAAGGCGTTCTTTCAGGGCTTGCCTATTACCGCGGCAGGTACTATTCTGGCTATCCTGATCATAATTATCTCCAGCCCTGCCGTTAAAATGGGTTTATGCATCATCCTCGCGCTGGCAATGATCAGTTCTATCCGTGTTCCCAAAATATAATCTGGTATAATTTTACTGAACGTGTGAACTCTCCTAAAGGGTTTCGATAGACTTCAGGTTGTCAATGTTAGTTGTTACCAGGGCCGTTGCGTTTTGAAAAAATACCTGCAGATCAGCGTTCACGATATGCGCCGCCCTGTCAATCAGGCGGGCAACCTTTTTCGTTTCAATTTCCACCTTGTGCTTAAACTGCATCTGCACCTTGAATTTTTGGGCCAGTGACTCAACGCTGGCCTTATCCATTTCTATAAACCCGGCAAACCATTCAGCCCTCTTGTCAAATTTAAGGTCTATGCCTTTCCACAGGCTGCCTAGCATTTCATTTACTTCGGAGATCAGGGCGCGGTTTGTAAAGGCGCTTTTCATCATCTCGCCGTAGTGGCCAGATGAGCTGACCAGAAGCTCCACGCCCATTTCAATGATGTTATGGGCTTTCCACCAGCCCATCTCAGGCGATATATTGCAGGCCTCGACCGTTTTCAAAATCAAAGGCCTGGCCTTTTCAAAACTGTATCCCTTCTCAAAATCAAGGTACTTTTCGTCTCCATAGTAATCAAGCCCTTCCGGTACAAAGCCATGGGTTAAGAGCGCCTTACCGAAATCCGGGAGAGAGCGGTTCTTCAGCAAGAAATTATAGATCTCTAAGCCCGCGCTGTGGGCTTCACAATGGTTAAAATGCTCACCTATCAGTACATCAGGCAGAATGCTCCCAAGTGAGACGGCATCGGACTGTTTACCCAGGACCATCCCGGCAAAACAAACGTGGGTTTGAGGATACAATTTACTTCCTCCATATTTCAATATAGATACATTATACCTTCATTATATTTCTGGGTCGATTCTAACATATTATAACTTGATAATGTCAGTAACTTTTGTTCATTCTTTCCTGGTAAAGAAACCAAACACCTGGAAATAAAAATGAAACTTTAATATGCTCCGGGTAAACACAAATCATTCAGGCTAATTTGGTGAGGACATTTGGGAGGATAATTCGTTGGTTATTACTTATGCTTGCTTAACAAAAGGCTGTCTGATATAATATCTTTTGCGAGGACGGCAGGAAGACAGCTTCCTGGTTCTCTAAACATTTAACGTGTCGGAGTGGCGGAATAGGCAGACGCGCACGTTTGAGGGGCGTGTGGGTGACCGTGCGGGTTCAAGTCCCGCCTCCGACACCAAAAAAGTCAGTAATGACAAGGGTTTAAGCCGAACGTGACAACCAAAACGTTCGGCTTTTGCTATGTTAACGTGTGCGCGAAACAT
>DFAP01000108.1:0-6178 GCA_002365855.1 Pelotomaculum sp. UBA3103
CGGTATAATATCTAACGCAGCAGTTATTTTATCTATCGCTTTTCTCGCTTTAATTGCAGAGTCGCCTGCAAGCAATTCGTGATACACTACGACGCTTGTATAAGCAAAACCCGATACCACCAGTTCCTCCAGCCAGTCCGATGATTCTTCAGGTAGCCTCGCAGTAAGAAAGTCAATAAACACACAGGTATCTATGAGGTAGGCCATTTAGAAATATCCTCTTCCTCTTCTCTCATCTTTTGTACCCATTTGCTTCCACAGCCACATGCCGCCCATTCCGGCACGTCTTCCGGCTTTAGAGAACCCCTTAACTTTCTAAAATTTTGTCGTGCTTTTTCCCGTCGCAATTGTTCAGCTACAGCGTTAACAAAAAAAGCGGTTTTGGTTACTTTATGCTTATTCACAAATAAATTGACTTCCTTGATGAGACTAACTGGCACCCTCACGTGAACCATCCTGGTTTCCTCTTCCATATAGAGACACCTCCATGTCTCTTACAGTGTATCATATTAGCCCCATGCCAACAAGATTATTTGCCTAAACGGTGTTCGCAGACGATTAGTAGCCGGTTCAGAAGGATACCCATCTCGCCTGCTGTGATCGGCTCCGCCGGCGCAAATTTTCCATCCGGCCGGCCGTCAAAAAGCCCGGTGGCGGTGGCCTGGCTTACTGCTTCAACTGCCCAGGGGGGTATGTCAGCCGCATCCAAATAAGGCAATGGAAAAGGTGCTTTAACATTCAGCCCCAGGTCGCGCAGCACTGAGGAAAACACAACCGCTGCTTCGACCCGGCTCAAAGCCGCCATGGGCTGGAAGCTGCCGTCCTGGTAGCCTTTAAAAATGCCTCTCGCACGGGCCTCGGCCACAGCAGGACGGAACGAAAGCGGAATATCCCCCGAATCGGTAAATTCAAGAAGCATCTCACTTGCTTTGGGCCAGTTCAGCAGCCTTGCCAGCACTTCCGCCGCCTCTGCCCGCGTCAATGGCGCATCAAGAGCAGAATTCGAACCGGCCCTGTCGGGCAAAACGCTCCAGGCTCCAAAAATCATGTTTAACACGGCAGCGTCATACCTGCCTTTTGTCCCAAACACCGTCGAGTACACCTGCCTGCCCGTGACGCCCCCGGTGCGCCTGTCTACAGCTACAAGGGTGAAATTGTATTCTTCGTCCTCGGGGCTCAGGGCGATATTAAACCTTCCCGAGGCATCTACGGGTACAAGCTGGCCGGAAGTCCCCTGCCAAATGTAAACTGATGTATTTGCATTGGCGCTTCCCGTCATTTGCATACCGCTCTGAAGCGGTACAACCGAAAACAGCAGCGGCGGCGGCGGGGCGGAAGTGCCGGCGTTCAACGACACCAGTACATTACCTGTTGGCGGTGGAGCCACACTATATTCTAATTCAACCTTTTCTCCGGGTAATATATCTCCAGGCATAACCGGGTGCCCGTTTTTAAAAAATCGAGTTGAAACTGTGACGAGATACTGTTTTTCTTCTTCGGTAATGACAGTGCCTGTGTTTTCGTTAAAACTTATAAGTACAGCCTGCTCACAAAGAGTTTCGGCTATGTCCAGCTGCCAGACCGCTTTTCCTTCCGGATCTGTGGTAACCCTGATGAGGCAGCCAGAGGCTATGGCGTCTGTCGTGGTCCTGACGCCCCAGCGGTAAATTACAGCGTCAGGAGGCAGGTAAAGAGAACGGTAGCGGCCGCTATCGTCCAGCAGATATATAGTCCTGTTGTTTTTGGCAAAATCTATGGCCCTGCCGTAAATAACGCTGCTGTATGCCACCACGCCTATAGCTTCACCCGTGTCCGGCAGCAGGACCGCCGAAACATGGTCTCCAGGCCTAATTGACTCAAGAGCAGAAACCTTTTTATCCTTCTTGACCGGGGCGCCGGGAAACATAGGATAGGTAGACCCGTTTTCCAACTGAATCAAGCCAGTGGATGTATTGACTTCTTTTACCGTACCCAGAGACACTCTTCTCTTTACAGCCAGGTACTGGATCTCGCCGCTGGATGGCGACAGGCTCAAGCGCACCGGCATTCCCGGCAGGGCCTCCTCGAGCTCGTCCAGGGCGCCTGTGCCGAAGGGCGCGTCCAGTGTCTCCGCGCTTACAAAAGTGTCTTCATAGGAGTAGACTGCCGTGGGTGAAATCCGGTAAGCCCCGCGATCACCCGCGAGATAGAGGGTTTTCCTCCCGTTTTCACTGCGCACGGACAGGACGACGCCTTCTTTTTCAATATATGAAGCCCTTACCTGCCTAATTTTCTGGTCAACCGGGTTCACCACCGCGCTGACCTCCACACCGGGAGGCAGGCTTTCTGGGGCAATAAAAGAGCTGTTTAATATCACGCTCTCAACATCAGGATACAGGCTGTAGCCTCCCTGCCTGGAGTCCGGGTTAATTTCTGTAAAAATAATTCCTTCCGAGGTATTAAGGGCCTTAACACCGGTTGCACGCCATAGACGCGCTGCAAAATATACGCGCTGCGGGGTCCGGAAAACAGCCGCTCCGGGGAAAATGTGGCTTACATCCGCCCAGGCTATGCTGTCATCTACCAGGTTTACCACTGATATATCAGACAGACTGAATGACGCGCCGTCAGTCAGAGTAATTGTCCTGCCGTCGGCCGTCTTGACGATGCCTTCGGCCGGAGGCTGGCCCCAGGCCAGGGCGAAGTCCTGTGACAAAACACTGCTGCCGCGGATTACGTTCCGGCGAATCCCTGTCCCGGCCACACGCACGGTGTATTCACCTTTTACAGGCGCCGGCAGGTAGACCTGCTCCACGTTGTTGGTCCTGTCCGGCGTATTCGCGCCGAGAAAATGATTCCCGTAGTATACTTTCCCGTCGGGAGCGCGTACGATCAGGTCCAGGTCGTTCACAAGAGCCTTGCCGCTGCCCGGTTCGGCGGCAGGGTCGGTCCAGGCCAGGGTTGCTTTAAAAGGCGCAGAGGAGTCAGTAACTGTAAATGTGTATGACAGCTCCTCTCCCTGGGTCACCCCGGCCCATTCGTCCGCCAGCCGGAAGGTGTTCTCTTTCAAAGCAATTACCGTACCCGCCAGGTTTATGATCCCGAATCCTTCTTTCGAAGGGCCGCCTTCGACAACGCGGGAGCCGTTGATGAGCGCAGCCTTGACCAGCGCGGCCGAGGGAGTGGTCATGTCCATGTATTTTTTAAAGTACTCCCGCATGAGGGCGGAGGAGCCGCCGGCGACAGCCGCGGCCATACTTGTACCCTGCATCCTGGTGTATTCCGGGTGACCCGGAAGATCGCCCTCTATCAGGCTGGAACGCGCTGAAATGACCCCTGAGGCCGGAGCCAGGAGTTCCGGCTTGATTCGCCCGTCCCCGGCAGGGCCGCGGGACGAAAAAGAAGCCGTTGAAGAAGCGTCATCCGCGCCGGGCACGAAAGCCGGCCTCGGAAGCACAGAGGCGCCGACAACCAGGACGTTCTTGCTGTTGGCTTCACTTGTAAGGGTCCTTGAGGACGGGCCGCTGTTACCCGCTCCGAAAACCACCAGGAAATCGGGGTGGTCGCGCACGAAGTCGTCTATCTGCGCGGTTGAATTGAGGTACGTGTTTGACCCTCCGCCCCAGCCATCCACATGCACCCGGGCTCCGGCCGAATAGGCGGGCAGGAACAAACTGGACAGGTCCGCAGGGATCTGTGGTTCTCCATCCTTGTTAAGTATCGCCTGGAAGTAGATGCTGGCGCCCGGCGCCACGCCCCGGAACTGGCCGTTAGAAGCGGCGCCGGTGCCGGCAATGGTGGCCGCCATGTGAGTGCCGTGGCCGTTGGGATCATCAGGCACATCCCGCCCGGCCCATGACTTGAGCATCACAACCTTGGGCATTTTGCCAGGTGTGCTCTGGAGATCAGGGTGAATATTTCCCGCCCGGCCTGTATCAAGGCCGCTGTCCGCCACGGCCACAATCTGTCCTTCCCCGGTCAGACCTAAAGGCACAACAAACCCCGGGGCGTTGACAGCGGATGCCCCGGTAATATCACTGGCACGGTCATTTAAAAAGGATACTGGATGCAAATTATACGGGCTTGCAGGAGCAATAGCTGACGCAACTTCTGAGAATGCGGCAGAAAGGCCTGTCCGGCCGGCAGCCAATAAGATCATTAAGAAGATAGCAAGCATAAAAAGGGTTAAACGGGAAGGAGAGCCAGAAAAACGATCAAGGAATTTCCTATATAAATAAAGCCCAAAAAAACGCATATAGACCTCCCGAGACCGGTTGGTGTTATTCGTGCCAAATTTTCAAAGAGTTTTATTAATAAACATTTTCGACATACTCTGGGATTTTCCTGTCAAAAGAACAAAAATAGTTAATTTGATTAGTTAACTATTTTTACTAAAGCATATCGATAACAAAATTTTATTTTCTCTAGGGTCTTGTTGTCTCTTACAGTCAGCTCACATTATAATCATAACTTTCACGTTTTTTATGGTTACGGAATATTGAGCTTGCGCAACAGCTTTTTATTAAATAATTCTTGTCCACCCTACTCAATAAGTCGAGTTGGTCCGTTTTTTTTGGCCTTTTGCCCTGTTGGCGGCAGCGCTGATCACGTTCATGTTGCTAAGAGCCTTACCCGTTCCTTTGGCGACGCAGGACAGCGGGTCATCCGCGACGTATACGGACAGGCCGGTTTCCTTGCTGATCAACCTGTCAATCCCGTCCAAAAGCGCGCCGCCTCCGGTCATGACAATACCCTTGTTCACTATGTCCGCCGACAGTTCAGGGGCGGTTTTCTCAAGCACCTCTTTTACCGCGCTGACGATCATTTCCAGTGTCTCTTTAATCGCGTCGTGAACCTGCCTGCGGGTGACCCTGACACCCTTGGGCAGCCCGGTAAGCATATCCCTGCCCCTGATCTCAATGCTTTTATCCTCCGAGCCGGGCAGGTAAGCCGTACCGACCTCAATTTTCAGCTCCTCTCCGGTTCGCTCGCCGATGGCAAGGCTGTACTCCCTGCGGATATAACGAACAATGGCCTCGTCAATCTTATCTCCGCCCACCCGCAGCGACTTACTGCACACGATCCCTCCAAGGGAAAGGACGGCGATGTCGGTGGTCCCACCGCCAATATCGACGATCATTGAGCCGCTCGGCTGGGAAATATCCAGCCCTGCCCCCAGGGCGGCGGCGAGGGGTTCCTCGATCAGGTGCGCTTCTTTGGCGCCGGCCTGGATGGCGGCCTGGCGCACGGCCCGCTCCTCAACCCCGGTAACACCGGATGGAATGCAAACCATAATGCGCGGCCTGAAGAAAAACTTCCTGCCCCCATCGGCCTTGCTCATAAAATATCGAAGCATCTTCTCCGTGACGTCATAATCCGCAATTACACCGTCGCGCAGCGGCCGGATGGCGATAATATTGCCGGGTGTGCGCCCCAGCATCCGGCGCGCTTCGGAGCCAACCGCGATAACACGACCGCTATCCCTGTCTATGGCCACAACCGACGGCTCCTGCAAAACAATTCCTTTTCCTTTGACAAATACCAGCACGTTGGCTGTTCCAAGGTCCACCCCGATATCCGATCCGCCAAACATAGAGCTTGTCTCCTTTCGAACAAAAAGAAAATGTAGGGCCTGTACCTTATATTGTTTCATCGAATACAGGTCCCGCCCCTACCGTCAGTTTCTTCTCAAGCAATTGGTAATATTCTACCTTTTTCGCCATATTCCTGTTATTCATTTGACGGTTATGCCAAATCTTTATATTTTCTCCGGGTGGCCTCCCCGCCGCGCAGGTGGCGCTCGGATTTATTATATTCCAGGATAGCTTTAACTTCCTGGGCAAGCTGTTTATTTAAAGAAGGTAAACGTTCTGTCATATCCTTATGGACGGTGCTTTTGCTGACCTGAAAAACCTGGGCCGCCTGCCTTACTGTGGCCTGAGTTTCAAGTATATATGCACAGATATCCAGTGCCCTCTTTTGAATATATTCCTGCATAACCTTACCTCCTATTATAGTCGTCAGTCGTCGGACGTCGGACGTTGGAAAACATTTAAAAACATCTTTCTTTAGTTGTCATATGTAAAAAAGCAGAAAAGATTAACGCGCTGCCTGATGCCGGTAACCGGGAAAGACACTGGTCCATTGATAGCCGCTAAAACTCATGCGTACAATATTTTTCCCACGTCCCACGTCCCAC